>NZ_QTKX01000005.1 GCF_018424685.1 Mesobacillus boroniphilus | reverse complement strand
GCAAGCTAATGAAGATCCGCTCGACTTGCATGTATTAGGCACGCCGCCAGCGTTCGTCCTGAGCCAGGATCAAACTCTCCAAGAAAGAGTTATGAGTTAGCTCATAAAGTTAAAACGTTGGCTCATGTTCTTCTATAATAGAAGTCATGATAATTTATTGTTTGTTGACGCTTGTTTGTTTAGTTTTCAAAGAACAATTTGTTTCGTCGCTCCGTCAGAAGCAACTCTTATATATTATCAAGTTTAAAGCCTGATGTCAATAAGTTTTTTTCGTTTTCTTGTTGCTAACTAAGTAGCTCGTAGCAACAGATATAAATATAGCACCTTTATTCTACAATAGCAATATCTTTTTGCTATTTTTATTCGCGGAAATAAAAGAAAGATAATTCATATTTCTGTGTTCAAATATTAGTAGACCACTGCTTTTCATTTCTTTCAATGTGAAGGATTATATTCAATCTCATTCTAGATTAAAAAAGGCAAAACGGCCTTTGCCGTTTTGCCTTTTCTTCTATCTATTAACGGTGACGCATTAATGGGAATAATAGAACGTCCCTGATGGATGGTGAATTCGTCAGCAGCATGACCAATCGGTCGATCCCGATTCCTAATCCG
The DNA here is from genome assembly GCF_018424685.1 of Mesobacillus boroniphilus. Taxonomy (NCBI): domain Bacteria; kingdom Bacillati; phylum Bacillota; class Bacilli; order Caryophanales; family Bacillaceae; genus Mesobacillus; species Mesobacillus boroniphilus. The sequence continues at coordinate 59,542 of NZ_QTKX01000005.1, read as the reverse complement.
CCTGTTGGAGGCATTCCGTATTCCAACGCTTCGATGAAATCATCGTCCATTTCGTGCGCTTCGTCATTTCCTTGTTCTTTTTCTTTTAGCTGCGCTTCAAAACGCTCTCTTTGGTCAATTGGATCGTTCAGCTCAGTAAATGCGTTCGCATGCTCCCTTGCTACGATAAACAATTCGAAACGGTCAGTAAAGCGTTGATCTTCGTCATTCTTTTTCGCCAGAGGTGAAATGTCAACCGGATGGCCGTAAATGAATGTCGGCTGGATCAGGTGCTCTTCTACTTTTTGCTCAAAGAATTCATTGACGATATGTCCATATTGCATGTGTTCAGTGACTTCCACCCCATGCTCCTTCGCAAGCGCACGAGCTTCCTCTGTGCTCATTTGCGGCCAGAAGTCCACTCCTGTATATTCCTTAATCGCATCTACCATGTGGACTCTCTTCCACTCTGGCTTTAGATCAATTTCATACTCGCCATACTGGATTGACGTTGTTCCAAGAACATCCTGGGCGATGTACGCAACCATGTTCTCAGTAAGGGACATGATGTCTCTCCAGTCAGCATATGCTTCATATAGCTCAAGCATCGTGAATTCTGGGTTATGCCTTGTGGATACACCTTCGTTACGGAATACACGACCGATTTCGTATACTTTTTCAAGGCCGCCGACAATCAGGCGCTTCAAGTGAAGCTCGATTGCAATTCGCATATATAGTTGCATATCTAGCGCGTTATGATGCGTGATGAACGGACGCGCTGAAGCTCCGCCGGCAATTGAGTGCATTAACGGCGTTTCAACTTCCAAATAACCCTGTTCATCTAAATAGCGGCGCATTGATTGAATGATGCGGCTGCGGTTGATGAAAGTAGTCTTGCTTTCATTGCTGGTAATCAGGTCAAGGTAACGCTGACGGTACCGCTGCTCGACATCCTTCAGTCCGTGGAACTTTTCAGGTAGCGGACGAAGAGCCTTTGTCAGGAACACAAAGTTTTGTGCTTTGATTGATAGCTCGCCAACTTTTGTTTTGAAAAGCGTTCCTTCAATCCCAACAATGTCACCAAGGTCGGCTGAATCAAAAACTTCATATTGCTCTTCGCCGACTGCATCCTGGCGAACGTAAATCTGGATTTGGCCAGCGAGATCCTGGATATGCGCAAAGCCTGCTTTTCCTTTTCCGCGCTTTGTCATGATACGTCCAGCTATTTTTACCGATACGTTCTTTGCTTCGATATCTTCTTTTTCCAATTCACCGTATTGGCTAACCAACTCATCAGTAAGATGAGTGCGTTCGAATCTTTTGCCGAAAGGATCCATGCCTTTTTCACGCAATGAACTCATTTTGTCTCTTCTGACTCTGAGCTGGTCATTTAATTCTTCATGACTCATATCGCTTTCACTCCAATATATATAATAGATTTATTATGTAATCCTAATTATGTTTGGTGGATACTTTTATTATTTTACACAAACAAACGTATTCAGACATTAAAAATCTCTTTTTAATGCCCAAATAGAATAAAAACTGCCAGTTTGACCACTGGCAGTTACATTTAAGGATAAAGGTATTATAGGAAAAGTGACGATTAATGTCAATTTTTATCCAACCTGATGTGCTATTTGCTCTTTTGCTTCTGCTTCATCCGCAAAGTTTTTCAGCAAACCGACAAGCTCATTTCTTGTTGAGCATTCATTGATACCGTTACGGACAGTTGCGTTCCCACGGATTCCCTTCAGGTACCATGCTGCATGCTTGCGCATTTCACGGACGGCAATGTGTTCGTTCTTCAAAGCGATCAGGCGGTCAAGGTGCAGGATGCTGACGTCGATTTTTTCGCGCGCACTTGGTTCACCCATTAATTCCCCTGTTTCGAGATATTTTACCGTACGGTAAATCATCCATGGGTTTCCGAGAGCAGCGCGGCCGATCATGACTCCATCTGCGCCTGTCTCGTCAAGCATCCTCCTGGCATCCTGAGGAGTCTGAACATCCCCGTTGCCGATCACAGGAATGTTTACAGCCTGCTTCACGTCACGGATGATATCCCAGTTTGCTGTTCCTTCATACATCTGTAAACGTGTACGGCCGTGTAGCGCAACTGCCTTACCACCGGCGCGTTCTACAGCCTGCGCATTCTGGATCGCGAAAATATGTTCATCATCCCAGCCCATACGCATTTTAACTGTAACCGGCTTTTCAACAGCATCCACTACTGCCGATACCATTTCGTAAATTTTGTTTGGATCTAGCAGCCACTTCGCACCCGCGTCACATTTTGTGATTTTTGGCACCGGGCAGCCCATATTGATATCAATGATATCGGCATTCGTATTTTTATCCACGTATTGCGCCGCCTGGACAAGCGTTTCCTTTTCACCGCCAAAAATCTGCAGGCTGAGCGGCTTTTCTCGTTCATCTATATATAACATATCAAGTGTTCTATTGTTTTGAGAAACAATGCCTTTGTCGCTGACCATTTCGGCACAGACTAGCCCGGCGCCGAATTCTTTTACGGTCAAACGGAACGCTGAGTTGCAGATGCCAGCCATTGGCGCAAGGACAACCCGGTTTTTCATTTCGATATCGCCAATCTTGAGCATAATCTGCCTCCTTTTAATTTATCAATATATCAAACCTATTGCGGTGTTAGTTCATCTAATTCGACACCCAGGAATTCTGCGATTTTGACAATCAGTCTTTCATCAGGCATCCTGTTGCCACGTTCGATTTCTCCAAGGATGGAAACCGATACTCCCAGCTCTTTAGCGAAGCTTTCCTGTGTGTAACCCTTCAGCTTTCGATAAGCGCGAATACGTCTTCCCCATTTTTCTGCTTCCATATTCGTACTCCTTCTCTATCCGGTATACTTAGCAAACAGTTTTTCAGCGGCTCCTTCATGTTCGGGAGCGTGAGATTTGGGTCCATTTCAAGCAACGGAAGGATTACAAATGCGCGTTCGCTCATCCGAGGGTGAGGAATTGTAAGCTTCTCCGTTTCAATATTTTCGTGACTAAACAGTAAAATGTCAAGGTCTAAAGTTCTGGGACCCCATTTTATTTCCCTTTTTCTCCCAAGCTTTAATTCGATTTCAAGGCAGGTATCCAGAAGTTCCACCGGCCCAAGGCTTGTCCTTACTTGGATGGCCATATTTAAAAACTGATCCTGGTCAGTGAAGCCTACCGGGTCGGTCTCATAGATAGAAGAAGTATTTTCCACTGCGATATTTTCATGGCTTTCAAGGAGGATGATTGCCTGGGTCAAATACCCAAACCGGTCACCCATATTAGACCCTAGCGCAATATATGCTTTGTTTTCCACTGTCATCTGCTCCTTGTGATCTCAACTGCGACTGATTTGTAATGGCCAGGTATCGGTGGGTCCGGTTTGATGACTTTTACGTGGCAAGCATCTACAAGTGAAAAACGTTCAAGAATCGTCCCGGCAATTTTTTCAGCAATCGCTTCTACAAGCTTAAATGGCTGGCCTTCAACGATATCCTTGCAGACCATATATAAATCCGCATAGTTAATTGACTCATTAAGATTATCGCTTTCCCCTGCTTTTGAAAGATCCAGTTCCACCGTTAAATCTACCGTAAAACGCTGGCCCAGCCTTGTTTCTTCAGGAAAAACACCGTGGTACCCGTAAAACTCCATTTGGTTCACATGTATTTTATCCACAGTATTCACCCTTTCCCATCATCGCGTCCATCATTTTTGCCATCCGCGACATCTCTTTCACATCATGAATCCGGACAACCTGGCAGCCTTTCTGGATCCCGTAACACACGGTTGCTCCGGTACCTTCTGTTCTTTCCGTAACAGGCAGATCGAGCACACCGCCGATCATCGATTTTTTCGATGTGCCAAGGAGGACAGGATACCCTAAAGACACAAGCGTATCAAGGTGACGCATCATCTCAAGGTTTTCCCTGAGGTCTTTTGCAAACCCGATCCCCGGGTCCAAGATGATTTGCTCGTCGCTGACCCCTGCTTTTTTAGCTATTGTGATACTTTCATACAAGTCATTCAAAACGTCACGGATGAAGTTTGAATATTTGCGATCATTCCGATTGTGCATCAGGATGATCGGAACTCCGGTTTCTGCAGCGACATCCGCAATTTCCGGGTCTTCCTTCGCTCCCCAGATATCGTTGATGATAGCCGCTCCAGCATCGACGGCACTTTTGGCAACCGTCGATTTATAAGTATCTATAGAGATTGGTGCATGAACTTCTTTCGAAATGGCTTCAATCGCCGGCACAACCCTGCTGATCTCCTCTTCGTCGGAGATCCGTTCATGTCCCGGCCTTGTCGATTCACCGCCGATATCAAGAATATCCGCTCCGTCGGCGACCATTTGCTTGGCATGTACGACAGCACGATCAAGGTGATTGTATTTTCCGCCGTCCGAAAAAGAATCCGGAGTGACGTTCAATATTCCCATAATCAGTGTTTTATTGGTGAAGTCCAGTGTATATGGACCGGCTTTTATCACGGTATTCATGTATGTGCTCCTCCATCCAATTTTGTTCTGCTCCATACTGTTTCCCGGCAAGCTTCATATTTGCCAAACAAGCTATTCACCAGCATCCCCGCTTTACCAGGAAAGCTTTTACCAGAGAACTCTGTGACGGGGACGATTTCCTGGATTGAATTTGTCAGGAACATTTCATCTGCAGCCTCCGCTTCTTCCTTTTTGTAAAAGCCTTCACGAACCTCGATGCCTGCGTTGCGGGCAAGTGCGATGACGAACCTGCGGGTGATTCCATTTAAAATTCCCGTTTCAACAGCCGGGGTATGAAGGACACCCTCTTTGTACCAAAAAATATTCGAAACAATCCCTTCGGCCAAAAAGCCTTCACTTGTCAGGAAAATTCCTTCTGTATCCATTGCAGGGCCTGCCTCACGCTTGGCGAGGACATTATTGAGGTAATGGTGGGATTTTAGCCGCTCTGTTCCCTCAGGTGTGTTACGTTTCAGATCCAGCATTAAAGCCTTTTTCTCACTCATACCTCCTGCTGGAGACAGCGGCTTGGCAAAAACTATCACATTCGGCTCCCTATATCTCTCCGTCTGCAATCCTATTTCGCCATTTCCTGCCGAAACATTGAAGCGGATATAGGCATCCCGGAAGTTATTTTTAGCTAATAGCCCATCAAGGATATTCACCGTTTCCTCTCGGGAAAATTCTGCTTCGATGTTCAAAACACAAAGACTGGCATTCAGCCGTTCCAGATGATCATCCAGCAAAAATGGATGGCCATTATAGATTCTGAACGTTTCGAATACACCTAACCCATATAGAAATCCATGGTCAAAAGGAGAAATGGTGATTTCATCCTTTTTAACGAACCGGCCATTTATATAAACAAACATTATAAACTTACTTCCTTAGCAGTCTTATAATGAGCAATGAAATTACGCAGCAACTGCTTTCCAGGCGTCGTCAAAATCGATTCCGGGTGGAATTGGACACCTTCGACAGGCAGCGTTTTATGGCGGAGCGCCATAATCTCGCCTTCCTCCGTCCAGGCAGAGACCTCCAGGCAGTCAGGAAGGGTTTCTTTTTTTACGATGAGCGAATGGTAGCGTGCCGCAGGGAATGGATTCTCCAATCCTTCAAAAATCGTCTTGCCGTCATGGTAGACCAATGAAGTTTTTCCATGCATGAGCCGCTCCGCACGGACCACGTCACCGCCAAATACCTGGGCAATGGACTGATGGCCGAGACAAACACCGAAAATCGGAGTCTTGCCTGAAAAATTCTTGATCGCTTCCAGGCTGATGCCCGCTTCATTCGGGCTGCATGGGCCCGGCGAGATCATCAGGAACTGTGGATCAAGGTCCGCAATTCCTCTTATGGACGTCTGGTCGTTGCGGATGACCCTAAGTTCTTCGCCCATTTCACCTAAATACTGAACAAGGTTATATGTGAATGAGTCATAATTATCGATCATCAATATCATGCTTTACCCTCCGCAAGCTCTTTCGCCTTCCAAAGAGCAATTGCTTTCTTTAACGATTCTTTGTATTCATTTGCAGGAATGGAGTCGATGACAACACCCGCTCCAGCCTGAACATGAGCCATCCCATCCTTAACCAGCATCGTGCGGATAATGATGTTCAGTTCCATATTGCCGTTAAAACCGAACCAGCCAAGCGAACCAGTATAAGGTCCGCGTCTCACCGGCTCTAGCTCTTCAATGATTTCCATCGTCCTTACCTTCGGGGCACCGGTAATCGTGCCGCCAGGGAAGGTCGCGTTTACAACATCGAACCAAGTTTCACCCTCTGCCAGCTCCCCCCTCACATTGGAGACAATATGCATGACATGGGAGTATTTTTCAATGACCATGAACTCATTGACTTCGACCGTACCGTACTTGCACACCCTGCCGAGGTCATTCCTTTCAAGGTCTACAAGCATGACATGTTCGGCGCGCTCTTTTTCATTGTTGATCAGTTCACTGGCAAGCTGCAAATCTTCTTCATCTGTCCGGCCCCTCGACCTCGTGCCTGCAATCGGCCTTGTGCTGACCTCTGAACCTTTAACTTTTGCTAAAAGTTCAGGCGAACCGCTGACGAGCTGGAAGTCTTGAGTATGCATGTAACCCATATATGGAGAAGGGTTAAGCTTACGGAGCTGTCGGTATACTTCCAGCGCTTCCGTCTCAATCGGCTTGGACTGCCTGACAGATAGATTCACCTGGAAGACGTCCCCCTGCGAAATGTAATGCTGTACCTTCTCAACTGCCTCAATGAATTCAGCTTCATCCATGGATACTTGCAATTCTTCTGAAGCAGGCGTTTTTTCAGCAACAACTGCAGGTACGTCAGCATCCCACCGACCTATCCACTCTGTTAGCCTGTCCTCCGCCTGGTTTTCCTGTCCTTTTTCCATTAAGGCCATCAGCCACAGCACATTTGTCTGGTGGTCAAACACAAACCATTCCTTGAATAGTTGAAAATAGACCTCCGGGATCCCGGAATCATCCTTTGCCAGTGAAGGAAGCTTTTCAATATAACGGGCATAATCATAGCTCAGATAACCGATCGAACCGCCCTGAAAATCCGGCAAGCCTTCTACTTCAGACACCTGATATTTTTCCATATGATTTTTCATTAGCTCAAGAGGATTTCCCTCAAGAATATTTGACGAACCATTTTGTGTGATCGTCAATTTATTATTTTTACCCGAAAACACAATCTCAGGATTGAACGCCGCGATACTGTAACGCCCGCCTCTTCCGCTTTCGAGGATGACATGCTCTTTATATTGTTGTGCAATATGATCGTACTGATGAAAAAAACGTGAAGCTGTATATGGGATCGTTTTTGATTGAATGCTATAGTGCGGCAAGCTTTTCACTCCTATTTTTTTCTCTTTATTCATCATACATGATGAAGGGCGTGCTTTCATTTTTAATTATTTATTTTTGTCAGTTTTCTTGGGAATTCAGTTAAAAAACAAAATTAGGTAAAATCAGGAGCCTTTGCACTCAGGTTCATTTAAACCGAAAAAATAACCGCCTTCTTTGGCAGTTATTTTTTGACAAGTCGCAAACATTCATACACTTGCGACACTTGTATTCTTTTCTCCAACTTCATCTGGCAATTCTGCTTCTAATTGACGAACACGAGGGTTCAAATAAATGAATATGGTTGTAATCATATAAATAAACCCTATACAAACGAAGAGTAATCCAATCCCTCGCCCATCTCCAGCACCAATCACAGATCCGACAGTTGCTGCAAGTGGTCCTTCTTTTTCCATTAGGGGCTGAAAAACTTTTTCAACAATCGGTCCTGCTAAAACAATCGCTAACGGACTTAAGGATCTGCCAATCATCGATCGCAATGCAAAAACACGCCCTTGTACTTTCGGATCCACTTTCGTTTGCCACAACACACGACTGCTCGTGTTTGAAATTGGAAGGCTGAAAAGTGCAAAAGTAATCGAACCAATAATAAGAGGTATGGAATCACTCATACCAGCAATGGCTATACACATGCCTATGACAAAACCCCAGCCTAAAAGACCTTTGATTTTATTGGATGGCCCTTCCCAGGAACTCATGAGGATACTTCCTGCCAGCATACCGATTCCAGTGATTGATAGTGCAATCCCCAGTACTTGTTCATTACTAAGGGATAAAATCATTGGCTGAAGAAGGACATTAAAGAATCCTAGCAAAAAGTTTACAGTGGCAAAGTATATAAGAAGCCATTTCAGTCCCGGACGTTGTTTTATATACTTCCATCCAAACTGGACCTCCTTTATGAAAGACGAAAAATTCAATGGTTCCGTTGGCTTTTTCTCGAGTTCCGGAAGCTTTACCAGTAACAAGGTAACAATAGCGATCACGAATGTAATGACATCGATCATGATCAAGGACTCGATCCCGAATGTATGAAGTAAGAAACCTGCTGTAATTGGGGCGATGACAATTGAGGAAGCGTCAGAAAGCTGCATTAAACCATTTGCTCTGCCTAATTGCTTCTTAGGGACCAATAATGATACGGTTGACTGATAAGCTGGCATTTGCAAGGAGCTGAACAATGAGGATATTGCGGTGATGATATAGATATGCCAAATTTCAAGCTGATTAAAATATAAAAGGATAAATAATCCGATGGTGGATACACCTGCTACCCCATCGCTGATGATCATGATCCACTTACGTTTGAACCGGTCCACGATGACGCCAACCAAAGGCATCAGTATGATGCTTGGCAAAGTTGCACTCAGGATGATCATCGAGAATTTTGTAACAGACCCTGTTTGTTGCAGAACCCAAATCCCTAATCCAAAAGCAGTTAAAGATGAACCAATTACCGAGAAAAACTGGCCAAACCATACAACCAAAAAAGTTTTCATACCATTTAATTTCAAGACTTTATTCTCCTCCTTTTTTCGGGTATATCCCGAACACAAGTCCATATAGAAGGCTTTCTTTTGAATCCTGCCCTTTTGCTTTTTCGGCCCATCTTTCGAAGACTTCATCAAGTTCCGCTAAAAATTGTTCTTTTTCTTCTATGGTCAAATCAATGTAAAAGGACATGACTTTTTGTTTTTCTTCTGGAAAATTCTTGGTGCTGTCTTTGATTTCTAATGAAGTATTCCTCAATAAGCTAATTTTCGGATCAACAAAATCCTCATCTATCTCTTCTTTATTCAAATTAACCCGGAATAATTTTGCGACTGGCAGATAATACTTTTCGATGATTCCTGAATTCTCGCGTGTATCCACCAGTTCCAACAAACCAACTTTCACAAGCTCTTTCACATGATAGTGGATCTTGGAGGGAGCCATCCCTAACTCATCAGCGATGTGAGTAGCCGTTTTTGGTTTCTCTTGCAAGAAACACCTCATGATTCTCATTCGTAATTCATGAGAAAATACTTTTGCCTGCTCGATTGTTGTAATTTCATAGACTTCTTTCATTAAGCGAGCTCCTTTCAATTTTACATTATCAAGAAAATATTTTTTATCGTTCAAAATATTTTGAATGATAAATTTAATTTTATTATATAGAATCACCTTCATGATTTCAACCCATATTTTAGAAAAGTTCAGAAAAGCTTCCGATTATTGCACCAAACTTTAAATAACAGCGCAGAACGGCAAAAAGAGACATGCTCAAAGCATGCCTCCCTGCAAAAAGGTGTTTTCACTTCTGGCTTTCTCGTTTTGAAAAAATCAAGATAAAGATAGTGCTGTTAGTCTTCAAATTGGTAAAGTGGCGTGCTCAGGTAGCGTTCTCCGTTACTTGGGATTACCGCCAGTACTTTTTTTCCTTTGCCAAGTTTTTTCGCTGTTTCCAAAGCTGCATAAATGGCTGCACCTGAAGAGATTCCGCCGAGGATTCCTGCTTCTTTTGCCGCGCGGCGGGCATAGTCGAATGCCTGCTCATTTTCAACTTTGATAATTTCATCGTACACTTTTGTATCAAGTACACCCGGAACAAAGCCTGCACCGATTCCCTGGATCTTGTGAGGACCTGGTTTTCCGCCAGACAGTACCGGGGAGTCTGTTGGTTCAACAGCTATAATCTTGATATCCTTGTATTTTTCACGAAGGACTTTTCCTGCTCCTGTGATGGTTCCGCCTGTGCCGATGCCAGCGATGAAGGCATCCAGCTGGTCACCCATCTGCTCAACGATTTCTGGTCCGGTCGTTCTTTCGTGGACAGAAGGGTTGGCTTCATTTTCAAACTGTTGAGGCATGAAGTACCCATTTTCCTTTGCCAGTTCCTCCGCTTTACGGATCGCCCCGCCCATTCCTTCAGGTCCAGGAGTTAACACAAGCTCCGCTCCATAGGCTCGCAGAAGATTCCTGCGTTCCATGCTCATCGTTTCTGGCATGACGAGAATCGCTTTATATCCTTTGGCTGCTGCTACCATCGCCAGGCCGATCCCTGTATTTCCGCTCGTTGGCTCAATGAGTGTATCCCCTTGCTTCAGGACTCCTTTTGCCTCAGCATCCTCAATCATCGCCAATGCAATACGATCCTTGACACTGCTGCCGGGGTTCATGTATTCAAGCTTCAAATATACATCTGCACTTTGCTCATCAACAAGTCCGTTCAGCTTCACGATTGGTGTCTGGCCGATCAGTTCTGTAATAGAATTTGCAATACGTACCAAATTACCCACCCCTTTAATCCGACTATTTTAATTGGTTTTATTAAAATTTACCAGTACTTTCAGCTTATGTCAATTAGTATGATTCGACAAAAACACATCATTTTTAAACTATCCTATTTTATAACCCACTAAACAGGATATTAAAAAAGCACCGGTATTATAACCAGTGCCTCCTATCTATTTCTTCCCGCTGTCACCATAAAACCAGCTAACTTCCGCGTCATTCCAGAACGCCCGTGCAGAAACAGGAATGTCCATTTGTTCAAGGGCAATCTGCCTGCGAATCTGGTTCTTTACTTCGCTATAGGCATATTTCTTCCCTTCAAGTTTTTCATGAAGATAAACAATTGCATAACCATTCTCCACTTTTACAGGGCCTGTCCATTCTTCGGGTTTCAGCGATTTCGCTGCATCGACTACCTCTGGGAAAACAAGCTCGTCTTCTTCGGTAACAAAGCCGATGTCTCCTCCCTCATTCGCTGAAAACTCATCGATCGAACGCTCCATTGCGAGAGCAGCGAAGCTGGAGCCATCTTTTAGCTCTTTCACTGCTGAGTCAGCTTCTTTTTTCGTTTCGACGACTATTTGCGACAGATGATAGGATGCAGGGATGTCAAAAAGGCTATTATTCTGTTCATAAAAGGACTTCATATCCTCTTCCGAAACTTTAACATCCTTCGTTAAAATTTCTTCGAGCAGTAAACTGTATTTAATTTGCTGCTTCCATTTATCTTCTGTCTTCGGCTCATTGCCAGCTGCAGAGTACATCGCTTTATAAATTGTCAGTTCACGCTCTACGGCCTGGTCTGACACTTTGATGTTATATTCATCGGCCATTTGTTTGACGACTTTCTGATCAATCAGGTCCCTGAGTGTTTCCTGACCGTATCTTTCCTCAAGCTCAGTGAGCCACTCCTGGCGTGTGATTGAATCCTTGCTAATCTCCGCAACAATCTCCTTATTCCCCTCGAGGATAGCAGGCTTGGCGATCAGCATCACAAGCGTTATAGCGTTCAATATGGCTAACCCGGCAATAATGTACCAAAGCTGCTTTTTTTCCACTTCTCTTCCCCCAGATTACGCTTATTTCGCTTCTTTCTCTATCTCTTCCAGTTCTTCTTTTGTGAACATGTACTTCTCGTTGCAGAAATGGCAGTGCGCTTCTGCCTGTCCCTCTGTCTCGATCATATCACGGATTTCTTCTGTGCCAAGGCTGATGAGAGCATTGCTGAATCGGTCCTTTGAGCAATTGCACTCAAAATTCACTGGCATTGTATCAAGGACTTTTACATTCTCTTTTCCAAGTAATTCTTCCAACAATTCTTCAGGAGATAATCCTTTTTCAATTAGCTTTGAAACTGGCGGGATAGATTGCAATCGTTGTTCGATCGCTGTAATGGTTTCTTCTGTCGTCCCAGGCATCAGCTGGATGATGAATCCTCCCGCTGCTTTGATCGAGTTATCAGGATTAACCAGCACCCCGACGCCAACGGAAGAATTGACCTGTTCAGAAGTTGCGAAGTAATAAGTGAAGTCCTCTCCTAGCTCGCCTGATACAATCGGCACTTGTCCTGTAAAATAGTCGCGTAAGCCTAAATCCTTAACGACAGTAAGCGTCCCGTCTGTACCAACACCTTGTCTTACATCAAGCTTGCCATGCTCGTTCAAATCGAAGTGGACATGAGGGTTTGAGACAAAGCCCCTTACCTCTCCTTTGGCATTGCTGTCCACAAGAATGAGTCCAAGCGGACCTCCACCTTCGATTTTGATTGTCAATTTATCATCGCCCTTGAGCATAGCACCCATCATTACGCCAGCTGTCATTGTCCGGCCAAGTGCAGCAGATGCTACAGGCCATGTATAATGGCGACGCTGTGCTTCTCCAACTGTTTCTGTCGTTTTTGTGGCATATGCTCTTATCTGCCCGTCAAAAGCCAGTGCCTTTACTAAATAATCACTCATTTTTCTACTCCCTTCGTGCTGTAAAATTGTATGCGTCCTCTCATTAAGGAAGCTTAATTGTTTTTTTCGATATTGCGCTTATAGATAAGCTGCAGTCCCTTTAAAGTTAAAAATGGATCCACAGCATCGATCATATTCGATTCCTGGGCGATTAAGTTTGCCAGGCCGCCTGTCGCGATTACTTTAGGAGGGACTTTACTCTTATCTTTCATCCGTTTAACTATTCCCTCTACTTGTCCAACATATCCATACAGAATACCAGCCTGCATTGCTGAAACTGTGTTCTTTCCTACCACGTCATCAGGTCTGCTGATTTCAATACGCGGAAGCTTGGCTGCCCTGGAATATAGGGCCTCAGTAGAGATGCCAACCCCCGGCGCAATCGCTCCACCCATATATTGATTATGCTCATTAATATAGCAGTAAGTTGTAGCTGTACCAAAGTCGACAATGACCAGCGGGCTTCCATATTCATGAATGGCCGCGACCGCATTGACTATACGGTCCGCTCCGACCTCTCTTGGATTTTCATATTTAATGTCCAGTCCGGTCTTGATGCCAGGACCGACGACCAAGGGCTTAAGGTGGAAGTACTTCTGGCACATCCGCTCAAGCGAGAACATGATTGGCGGAACAACAGACGAAATAATAATTCCATCAATATCTGAAAAAGAAAGTTCGACATGGTCAAATAGATTTTTAACAATCATGCCAAATTCATCTTCCGTTCTATGACGGTTCGTTTCTATTCTCCAATGGTGCTTCAACTCTTCTTTATCATAAACACCTAACACGATATTTGTATTCCCGACGTCAAAAACAAAAATCAAGCTATTCACCAACTTATTAATAGTTTTCTGGATCAATACTGAAAATATCATACCATAATCAATAGGAATTCACTAAATAAACTAAACCGTTTCATCTTGGATTTATGAAGGTTTAACCCCGTCAAACACGCCATGTGTTAGACAGGAAGAATAACTAAGAAAGAAGTACAAAGGGGCAAAAAACAAAAAACAGGTACCCCACAAGGAGCACCTGTTTTTTAGTCTATTCTTTTGGATTTTCATCGATTGCCTTTGGATCTTCGATGACTGAGTCAACTTTCTTATCCGTCTCTTCGATTGCAGGCATTTCATCCTTTTTCTTATTGATCGTTACTTTCATGTCATCGTTCTCAACACTGACTTTGCGTTCAGGAAGACGGCCATGGTCGATCAAATGCTTGATTTGTTCTGCATCAAGAGTTTCAACCTCTAACAATGTGTTCGCAATTATGTCCAGCTTCTCACGATGCTCTGTTAGCAGGTTTTTCGCTCTTGCATAGCAATCCTTGATAATAGTCTGAATTTCAAGGTCGATTTCATATGCGATCTTGTCAGAGTAGTTTTGTTCATTGTTCAGGTCACGGCCTAAGAATACTTGACCCTGTGCCTGGCCGAATTGTAATGGACCGAGCTTATCACTCATCCCGAATTCAGTTACCATTCTTCTCGCAATGCCTGTAGCACGCTGGAAGTCATTATGGGCACCTGTACTTACTTCACCAAAGACGACTTCTTCGGCAACACGGCCGCCAAGGAGGCCAGTGATTTTATCAAGAAGCTCCGGCTTTGTCATGAAGTAACGGTCTTCCTTAGGAAGCATGACAGCATAGCCGCCTGCCTGTCCGCGTGGGACAATCGTTACCTTGTGGACCATTTCCGCTTCATCAAGGACAACCCCGATGACGGTATGGCCAGCTTCATGGAAGGCAACAATATTTCTTTCCTTCTTGGAGATGACACGGGTCTTCTTGGCAGGGCCAGCTATGACGCGGTCTGTTGCTTCATCTAGATCTTCCATGTCAATCTTCTTCTTATCTCTTCTGGCTGCAACAAGCGCAGCTTCGTTCAATAAGTTTTCAAGATCCGCTCCAGAGAAACCTGGAGTGCGGGCCGCAATACTTTTTAAGTTAACTGATTCATCCAGAGGCTTATTTCTAGCATGTACCTTCAATACAGCTTCACGGCCTGTAACATCAGGACGGTCAACTGTGATCTGGCGGTCGAAACGACCCGGACGAAGCAATGCTGGGTCGAGAATATCAGGGCGGTTTGTAGCGGCGACGATGATGATCCCTTCGTTAGCACCGAATCCGTCCATTTCTACAAGCAACTGGTTAAGTGTCTGTTCACGCTCATCATGTCCTCCGCCAAGACCAGCGCCACGCTGACGGCCGACAGCATCAATTTCATCTATGAATATGATACATGGAGCATTCTTTTTAGCTGTTTCGAATAAATCACGTACACGTGATGCACCGACACCGACAAACATCTCTACGAAGTCGGAGCCACTGATTGAGAAGAATGGCACTCCAGCTTCCCCTGCAACAGCACGGGCAAGCAAAGTCTTACCAGTACCCGGAGGTCCTACCAAAAGGATTCCCTTTGGAATGCGAGCCCCAAGGTCAGCAAATTTGCGAGGGTCTTTCAGGAATTCAACAACCTCGACAAGTTCTTGCTTTTCTTCATCTGCACCCGCAACATCCTTGAAGCGGACTTTCTTCTTTTCTTCGTTATAAAGCTTCGCTTTGCTCTTGCCGAAGTTCATGACACGGCTTCCGCCGCCCTGAGCCTGGTTCAGCAAGAAGAAGAACAGAATGAAAATGATGATAAACGGAATGATTGATGTAAAGAACGTTACCCATCCACTCGTTTCCTTAGCAGGCAAAATTTCAACATCTGCATCTGCGGCCGCTTGTTCGATTCTGTTAAGGGTTTCAGGATTGTTCCAGACATATGTGATGAAGCCTTTGCCTTCCTCCTGGCCTCTCAACTGCCCTCTTACTTCATACACACCGCGTTCAGGCTGCAGCGTCAGGTCACCATCGACATTACCTGCCTCTAGTTCCTGCATGAATTTATCGTAAGAGATTGGTTCTGTTGGCTGGTTATTGCCATTAAAGAAACTCACAACTCCGATAATGACTAAAAATATCAATAAATAAAAGATGGTATTACGGAAGATCCGATTCATCCCTTACCTCCTCCCACGGTAGACAAACTATACTAAATAGTATCATAGCAAATTATGCTAATACAAGAAATTAACATTCAGAATATTTGCTTCTTACTCGAAATGTGAAATTTCATTCACTAAATCGTAACCGTTTTAATTTGAATAGACTTCTGGCTTCAGAACACCGATATATGGCAGGTTGCGGTATTTTTCCGCATAATCAAGACCATAGCCGACAACAAACTCATCAGGAACGATGAATCCAACATAGTCAGCAGTAATATCAGCTTTTCTTCCTGTTGGTTTATCAAGCAGAGTGACGATTTTGATTGATTTTGCCTTGCGGTATCTGAATAGCTCAACTAGGTAGCTGAGAGTCAATCCGCTGTCGATGATGTCCTCGATGATCAGGATGTCTCTTCCTTCTACTGAAGTATCGAGGTCCTTAAGGATTTTCACCTCTCCGGAAGATACCATGGCATTTCCATAGCTGGAAACATCCATGAAATCCATCTCAAGATAAGTATCCATACGCTTAAGCAGGTCGCCCATGAATGGCATGGCACCTTTTAAAACTCCAATTGCCAGTGGAAAGCGGTCCTGATATTCATCAGTCAATTGAGCCGCTAGCTGCCTTGTCTTTTCCTGAATTTCCTCTTCTGTAAACAATACCTTTTCAATATCATTTTTCATCATGATCCTTGTGCCCCCTGGAAGATATCAATACTTTATATAAGTTAATAGTAATAACCTGTTTCCTTCTGTTGATTCATGGTTCGATTTTTTCAGGCCTGGAAGCCAAAGGATCCTGCCTTCCCTGTCTGTAACAATCGGCCATTCATCTCTTTGTGATAATGGAACTTTCATATCGATGAAAATATCCTTTACCTTTTTTGAACCCGCCATCCCCTTCAATGACATCCGGTCGCCGTTTTGCCTTGTCCGGATTATCAGCGGAGTCCCTGTCTGCTCCATGTCAACGATAAAACAATCATTGGAAATATCCCTGTCATGAGCACCATTGAGCAATTGAGCCTCAATGACACCACCGGTTGGCAAAATCAGCTGATCTGGTCCCGATAATTCGAAGCGATAGCTTTGCCTTTCTGGCGGATTCAATTCGAAGTGGCAATTTCCATACGATCGTATGATTCTTAAACCGCTGGGGAAATCAAGAGTTCCAGATGGATGGGGATTGCGAATTATTGAAAAAATCTTTTCAATATGTATAGCGGAAAGAGAAGCAGGTTGATCATTGTAAAGATAATTTAATATTAGTTTAATCCCTCTTCTTTGTAAAGGCATTGGCATTTCCTGAAAGGAACTAATACTAATCGTTATCCTTTTGCCCTCTTTCTTCATTACTTTATTCAATTCTTCGCTTGTTAATTCAATAAGATACTCTTCATCCATCTGCAGTTCTTCACTGAAACGCTGGAAGTGCTCATGGACCGCTGGATTCTCTTCTTTTAAAAAAGGGAGAACAAATTTCCTGAACCGATTCCTGCTGTAGTCTGTCTTCTCATTGCTGGGATCGATTCTTGGCTCCAAAAAATTCACGGAGCAATACGTTTCCAATTCCTCTTTTGTCAGGCATAAAAATGGCCTAAAAATTGTGAACGGACCAAATTCCCGCGAAAAAGGCATCCCCGCCCTAGCTTTCCCGGAACTTCCCCTGGTAAGCCTCATCAATACCGTTTCTACCTGGTCATCACCATGGTGGCCCAATGCAAGATACTGAAGATGATGCTTTCCCATTACTCGCTCGAAAAAGTTGTATCTGCACGCACGGGCAGCCTGCTGGGAACTTAGCCCTGTCTCACGTATATAGGCCGGCACATCGACTCTTTCCATCTCGAAGGGGATATCTCGTTTTTCACAAAATGCTTTTACAAACAGGGCATCCTGATAAGACTCATCACCTCGGAACATATGGTCCACGTGGACAGCCACTATCTTCAGAGACATCTGTTCCCGCTGCTCTGATAAAAAGTGCAGCAGTGCAAGCGAGTCCGGACCTCCAGAAACCCCAACTGCAATGGACTTGTTATTCAGCTGAAAATCATGCCTTTCAAGGAAGGCATTTACCTTCTTATCAATCATCTTGTTCTTCCTTACTGATATTGCCGGTTTAAGTCTATACCCATGCCGGCAACCCATTAATCTTCTAAATAAAGAGGTTTATTAATTTCCAGCTTAACACTTTTGGGCATCTTTTTTCAAAATACAGAGCTTTAATCCCTTATGTACGGATGAGGGAGCAAAAAGTTTCAAAAAATCATGTAATCTGGCTATAAATATAGAAAAAATATAATAAAGAGATAATCAAAATAATAGTAACCGTTTCAAGAGCCGAGGATTTTTTCTTTTTCTGCTTGTATCCCATCCGCGCTTGGCGGCCAGCTGGACTTGACTTCGCCCTAGAAGGACTTGATACATTGTGTTGTTGAGTTTGCTTTTGTGGAGCAGCCTTTTGCTGTGCCGTGCTTTTTTTCGATGGAGAAGCCGGCTGATGGACTTGCAGCAAATCAGACCTCATTTCCATGGCAGAAAGGTATTTACCCGCGAGTGCGTTATAAATCACCTTTTCATAAATCCTCAATTCCACGCTTTGCTTCACTTTATCCATTATTTCGCTTATCCCGCCCGACTTCTTCGTAAACCTTTTCGGATATGCCGTGTTGACCATGATCATACCGACAGCGAATAAATCATAGCCAGGTTCTGCTTTCCTGCTCCCTAGCCCCCAATAACCCCGGTCAAAGAATTCGGTGAACTCTTTAATTGACCTGCCTTGCATTGTCGTACCGCCGACATCTATGCATCGTATCCTTGCTGGCGGTCCAGTCACAATCAAGTTATCCGGCTTCAAATCTCCAAATACCCAGCCATTTTCATGGAGCAGCTGCAAATCAGTAAGCAGCTGGAGTATCATCACACCTTTCCAGTCCGGCCCTTTTTGCTGCAGGAAAGCGAGAAAATCTGGTCCTTTAATGAATTCCATAGCATAAAAGCTGACTTTTTTTCCCGGACGTTCCCAATCATCCACATCCAGCAAAGAAGGCCCGAGGGCAGATCCCTGGACCTTGGCAAAAGATTTCAACACATTGACCTCAGAAGTGATCGACATTCCATTGTCGCTCATTTTCAATGCTACTTGTTTATTATTGTACCTCGCCAGATAAACAATCCCATTCGCACCAAAACCAAGCTCTTTTATGATTGTATATCGATTGTGATGCCATTTCCCTTCGATGATCGTACCAGGAATGACCTTACACAGATTCTTCAAAGAAGGATTCATCATCACCGGACAATAGGCTCCTTAAAGATCGTTTTTTATTAAAATGGGAAAGTGCTTCGCGAATGGCAGGACCGGTAGGCGTAATTCCTCCCGTCGTCAGCTTGGCGAAAATGCTCGTGAGCGATTCAAGCTTCGGTGTCCAGTCCAGCAATTTTTCGACATCATTTCTTTTCCCGGGAAATACAAATACCGAAAAGCGATTATCCCCTGACCTTGCATTCAAGCTTAAACTCAAGTCCAGCAAGGCTTCTTTCACTGTAGGCAGCTTGTGCTTCATGCTTGCGCTTGTATCGACAAGAATCAACACATCGAGCTCGACTGTCTCCCCAAGCTCATCCACAACCTCCATCACTTCGCCGCGCTGCTCCGGCGGAAGGTCTTCCACTGTCCGGCCGCCGCCAAGAATTTGCTGGAGTTCCTTGTTCACTACCCCTTGGAGAGTCTGGGTCATCGCTTTCCTTGTCACCATCTGGACTGTCTGGGAAAGCTGCTGGGCGTACACAATCTGGCTGACTCCTCCGCCTGACATAGCAATCCCCTCGATCTCTGTCATGCTCTGTTCATCTATAACATCCTGTTCCATCACTCCAATTACGTTAACGGTAATCCCTTGTTCCTTTGCCATCGCAGCCATCGCAATCGGATCTTCACCCTGGTTTGAGCAGCCATCTGTTATGAGCAATATTTGCCTGATTGTACCTGTTTTCATGCAATCCCCTCACTTCCAGGCTTTTTTACGTTTTACAATCTAGTAAAAGGAAAAAGCCTTTAATAAATTTGTTACCATTTTCGACGAAGTAAAGGGGAATTATACATAAAGGAAGAGTATATTGGTCAAATTAAACTATTAAGCTCTTTTTTGATAATTGGTCACTGGGATAGAAGCCCATTTTGGGATATTGTGGTCGATCTTTGCGACTACAACTGTCATGTCATCCTCAATCGAGCCCTCGCGGGAACGGATGACCTCCTCCATAATCAAGTCTGCGATTGCCTGAGGATCTTCTGTCTGAAGCTCATTGATTTTCCGCTTCATCCATAAATCATAATTTTCGACATGCTTAGGCCCTTCAAATACGCCATCGCTCATCATGACCAGCAAGTCGCCTGCCTTCAGCTGTTCGCTGACGACATCTACCTCGAATTCCTGCAATATTCCCATCGGCAAGTTGCTCGCCTGGACTTTCATTACCTTTCCACCACGCTTGATGAAGCTTGGCGTTGAGCCGATTTTCAAGAAACGGGCAGACGCATTTTGCAGGTCGATCATGACCAAATCGAGAGTTGAGAAAATTTCATCAGTTGTCCTTAAAGATAAAATTGAGTTCACTGACTTGATTGCAACTTTTTCTTCAATACCGGATTGCAGGATTTGCTGCAGCAGTAATAAAGTATCCCTGCTTTCAGAATGAGCTCTTTCTCCATTGCCCATCCCGTCACTGATGGCAATTGCGTATTTTCCGCCGCTCAGCTCAATGGTTGAATAACTGTCTCCTGAAATGAGGTCCCCATCCTTAGCCGCATGCGCCACGCCTGTAGACACTGCATAGGCTTTAGCCGACCGGAATGTCACATGGCAAAAACCATTCGGGAATGTCGAACACTCTTCTGAATTGACAACGATGTTTTCTTTTAGGATATCGGAAAGCATTGGTGCGATTAATTTTTCACATTCACCATGTCCCTGGCAATACGGAATCGTCATGTCAATATCCACATTTCCTTGTTCCAGACTATAGATCTCCACATGCTCGATATGGATGCCGAACTCCTGGAGCGCCTCGAGTATTTGTTCTTCTTGTTTCGAGTGGTTTTCGCGTTCACGCTGGATTTCTTTAGCGAAATCTCCCATTACCTCTGAAACACCAAGCAATTGGTCAGCCACAAGCCGCCTGCTTTCCTGGACCTGTTTCTTGAGTTTCTTGTTCGCCTGATAATAGGTCAGCTGCTGCTGCATGATTTCCATTACTTTTTTCGATCTTGTGCAGTGTTTGTCCCATTCACGGGAGAGCTTTTGCGGTACTGCACCAGAATTTTGATCCATCTCCTGCATAATCTCGCTCATATAGTCATAGGTTGTATTAAAGTTCCTTGTCCAGCAATGGTCTTTCTTAAAGCAAGTCTGGCATGTTTTTTCTGTGACATTGCTCAAGAAATAATCCATATCACGGTCCGTTTCAATTGTTTCATCCTGAACCTGCAATGTAGAAAAGCTTTTCGACAGCGCTTCAAATACATTTGAGAACTGGACGACACGCTGTGCTGTCACATCTCTCATTTTTCTCATATATTGCTGCTGTTCGGCTGAATACTCTGGTGTACCTGGAATATGTTTGGCGATTTTTGACGTAAGTGATTGAGGAGTAAGAAAGAATAGCAAGACTGCCGCTGCTGATTCGGTCAATGTCTGGCCGAGAGCGCCTCCACCCTCGCCATACATGCCAATTAACAGTGTGGCGATAAACAATCCAAGTGCCACCCCTGGTTTCCTTCCCTCTTTTAGCAAGCCGCCAAGCAAACCAGCGAAGGCAAGCAGGCTCATATGGTAAAAGCTCGACACGTTCGCGAGACTGAAAATCAACCCTGTTACGACTCCGACTGTGGAACCCACTGTGGCACCGGCGACAAATGAAAATATGAGGACCAGATAACGGGACATTACGTGCTCTACCGACAAATCATAGATTGTCCAACCAATTGTTCCTGTCATCACTGAAGCAAGCATGATGATCAAACAGACTATTTCCTCCGTTTTCAATGACTGCTTGCGCTTACTTGCTGTCATCAATGGAATGCTTTGCATGAAGATAAATGTCAATACTAGGCCTAGACCAGCTTCGACTCCCGTCATCATTCCCTCATACAAAGTAATATTTCCTGACAAAATAAGAACTTTCACCATTTTGGCTATTAAAATAGTGAAAAATATATAAAACGGAAGGACTTTCATAGAATTCTGGATCCATTTTTTCGTCAGCTTGTATAACAGTAAAAATAAGAATACAGAACCAAACGTGAAAACGGCGTCTGTAAATGACAGGGTTGCAGCCCCAGCAACCAACCCAAACAGCGCGATAGGCGCACGGTCTTTTCGGATAAGATACACAGCCGCAAAAAATGGAAGGCTAAAAGGAGTCAACTTCGCCAGTATCAAGGCACGGCCAAGCAAGAATCCAATGATCAGAAAAATATAGCCTTTTTTCAGGAAAAGGTTTTCAACTTTGGATTGTAGCTTCGACATGCCTTTCGCAAACCTGAATCGTGATTCCTCAAGATGAACTTCACCGATCGGTTCCATCATGTTCCTTTCTACCTTTTGCATTTAATACACTCCCCGTTTTTTTATCGTTGCTGATTATTATAAAAGGGAGCAATCCAGAAGTTTGTCAAAAATAAGGACAAGCAATAAAGTTTCGTTCGACGCATTTCCCCGAAAATAAAGCAATTCCTCGAAATACCACGTATTATTTTAGTAACCACTCCAAACACCGCTAAAAATTACCTATTATTATTTTTGACTTTTCTTTTAAAAATCCATTGACACTATTTTAATATCTATGTATTATATTTCTTGTGCCTCAAAACACAATATCAATATGGCGGTGTAGCTCAGCTGGCTAGAGCGTACGGTTCATACCCGTAAGGTCGGGGGTTCGATCCCCTCCGCCGCTACTTAGAAAAGCGCAAGCGCCTTGGTCAGCCCCGACAAGCGTTGGAGGGCCGACCAGTGAAGTCGCTCTTTGACTTCATTGGACGGACCGAAACGTCTCGAGGGGCTAGGCGCTGAAGCTGGACAATATAAATACAATACTAATACGGCCCCTTGGTCAAGCGGTTAAGACACCGCCCTTTCACGGCGGTAACACGGGTTCGAATCCCGTAGGGGTCATCACACAAAAAACCCTCGTTCCTTTTAAAGGAGCGAGGGTTTTTTATGTATTTCCATGCATTGCAACTGCTGTACTTTTACTCTTTCCTGTGCATTTTCAGGCAATGCAGTCACTCTGCTCTTACCCAATTTACTCTCTAGCTGTTTTTTGGGTAATGCAGCTACTCTACTTTTACCAAAATTCACTTCCGCCCCATTTTTCGGGGAATGCACTCCTAAACAAAACAAAAAGACAAGCCCTTTAAAAGACTTGTCTTGGTATAGCATGATTCCTGCTATTATATATATTCATTTAGCAGCAAGTTACCCTCTTCTAGCTCCTCTTCCGCCGCGCTTAGACTCAGTAGCACGTTTTAGAGTGGACAGGCGGTCTTCGCTGTCCTTCAAGAATTTCGCCATTTTTGATTCGAAATTTTCCGGACGGGCATTGCGGTTGTCGTTTCCTCTGCCGCCACCGCCGCGTGGACGCTGTGAGTAAGGTCTTGATTCAGATCTTTCTGGTCTTGCAGGTCGTTCTGGCCTATCAACAGCCTTCTTGATAGATAAACCGATTTTACCGTCTTTTTCAACATTGATGACCTTCACTTCAACCTGGTCGCCCACTTTGAGGTGGTCATTAATGTCCTTTACATAGTTGTCTGCAACCTCGCTGATATGAACCAGTCCAGTTGAGCCTCCCGGCAGTTCCACAAACGCCCCGAAATTTGTAATACCTGTTACCTTTCCCTGTAGCTTGCTGCCTACTTCGATTGACATAAAAAAGTTTTGCCTCCTTAAAGATATAAAAAATCAAACTTACATTATATTATACAGAATATCAAAAAAGAGTGTCAATAAGGCGAATCTTGGGAGTCATTTTTCTCTTTGGGAAGGTTGAAGATGATTTCATTCTTTTCGGACAGGAAGTATTCCTTGCGGGCAAGCTTTGCTATGTATTCATCATCGTTTAATTTGACGATTTCCTCATCAAGAATCTCCTGCTGTTTTTGAAGGTTTGCTAAATTTTGTTCGAGCTGTTCCTTTTCCTCCTGCTTCTTTTCGAGGGCTGCAGACTGGGAAATGAACGTTGAGATCATTAAATAAGAAATGACCGATGCGAATAGAGCAAAGACTGCGAGGCGCCTGAAAAGCAGTTTTCGCTTCCTGGTTTCTGCAATCCCTGCTTTTTCACGCTGCTGTACATATTGATTTTCAATCTTGGCTATGTTCTTTTTCCTGATGACACCCATTCCTCGCAGTCCTCCTTATAATTTATTTTTTTGCTGTATTAAATTTGGCTGTGGGTTTTAACATTAACAGGGCTTATTTTTTAAACTTCTTTAACCATTTTATCGGCTTAATAGAATAATTCTTTACTATTATTAGAAATCCTGCCAATTTATTATATAACTTCTCGACGCTTTTTTTAACTGTTTTCGGCAAAAGTTTCCAAAAAAGCAGGAAAATCATCTTAATTGGTTTCCAAATTAAGTTATTAAGCAGCCATAGTAAAACGGCAAGAAGCCATTTTACAAGTGCATAAAGGCCTCTTCCCGTCAAAAGCAAAAGTGATAAGGCGGTGGCTGCCAGAAACTGGAGCGGCCTTACCACTAACATCCGGAAAGCTTTCACAAGGAACACATACACATTGATCGTATAGGTTATGGCCCGTTCCAGCATTTTAAGATACAGTTTCTTGAAAAGGCTTTGATAGGCCGCAAAACCGCATAACAATGCCAGGAAGATATAAAAACGCAATTCTCCCATATTCACCGAAAACAAGACATAAAATATCGACAGACCTTGGAACACCCAAAACAGGATGTCATTGATGAAGACGATCCACGACTTTCGTTTTGACCTTTTTAAAAAACGGTTATGTGTATCAAGTGAAGCCCCGAATAAGCTGCCCATCCCAATCATGGCGAGCATCGTCAAAAATTGGGTCGACAGTGTCATCGGAATAACTTGCTAAAGAAACCTTTAGCTTTCTCCCCATGCTGGTCATCTAGATAGACCAGGTCAAAGATTTTCCCCTTGATCGATACGACACCTTTGTCGACATCCAGGTTTTTCATCTGCAGGTTCTGGCCCTTGATCGCAAGGAATCCCATGACAGTCTCTAATAGGAACTCTTCATTATCGAAGCTTTCAACCTGCTTTACTCCCGTAATATCCAGTGTCCGTCGGCCTCTCATCACTAAATCGTGTTCTGGCAAATTACTTTTTGTTTGGTTCGTTTCATAGTATTGGCTCATCATTACCCCTCACAATCATAATGCACTTTTGTACATGTTTATGATTGGATAAGAAAGAATAGAACAAGCCTTCACAGGTAGGATGGTTTACTATTCATCGTCTCCAGGGATACGTTCTTCCCCGAGAAGTGTATACATTCCGGCTGCTTCATCCTTACGTGATGTTTCCTGGATTCGCTCGATTCTTGCAGAAACGACTTTTTGTCCAAAACGGATCGCCAGTTCATCTCCTGCTTTTACATTCGTACTCGCTTTCGCAGGCATACCGTTGACTGAGATCCTTCCTTGATCGGATACTTCCTTCGCCAATGTTCTTCTTTTGATCAATCTTGATACCTTTAAAAATTTATCCAGCCTCATCGTATTTAAACCCCTTTATCAATATTGGTTTCATTTACCTTATAATCCTCGTTTTTTCGCTTCCTCCCAGAAAGCATCCAATTCATCCAGTGTATAATCATCGACACTTTGGCCATTCTCTGCTGCTTTTTGTTCGATATAAGCAAAGCGGTGCATGAATTTCCGGTTGGCCTTGTTCAGTGCCACTTCCGGATTGATGTCATAATGCCTTGCGAAATTGACGAGCGCAAACAATAGGTCACCGTACTCCAACTGGATATCTTCCTGAATGCCATTTCCGGAGATTTCTGCCGAAAGCTCTTCGATTTCTTCCTTTACCTTGTCAAGGATAGGTGCGACCGTCTTCCAGTCAAACCCTACTTTAGCTGCTTCCTTTTGCAGCTCATATGCTTTAAGGAGATTCGGAAGTCCTTTACCGGCTCCCTCGAGCATCGATTTTGGGGCACCGCCCTTTTCCATCTCCTTGATTTCCTGCCAGTTTTTCAATACGTCCTCTTCATTTTCTGCCGTTTTGTCCCCGAACACATGTGGATGCCTGCGGACCATTTTTGCAGAAAGCCCTTCAATTACATCATCAATGGTAAAATAGCCCTCATCCTCACCAATCTGCGCATGCAGCATGACTTGAAGCAGCACATCCCCCAACTCTTCGATCATATGGTCGATATCATCATTGTCAATTGCCTCGAGCAATTCATACGATTCTTCAATCAAGTACTTCTTTAATGTTTGATGGGTCTGCTTCTTATCCCAAGGACAACCATTCGGACCGCGCAGTTCTGATATTATTCCACGCAGTTTCAGAAATTCCTTGTATAATAATTGCTCATTTTCAACAGGCGGGACATAAACAGATGTTAGATTGCTAAGCTCCATCTCCCTGTCGAGTTCATATAAAGGAATTTTCTTGATGACCTCATCACTGCTACCGGCCGCTGTCACGATGAATACCTCATAATTATCAGGCAATTTTTCCATAAGCGTCAGCTTGACGTCAGAGGCAACGAACGCGTCATACACCTGTCCAATGATTGTGTGGCTCCTTAGCAGCAAATCTTCCTTTGATAACGCAGTGCCATCAAGCAGCTGGAAGCCTTCAATCGGATCTATAGCCAGCGACTGGAACATGGCGTCAAGGAAACTCTGGCCGCCGCCAACTTCAATTTCAGTATCCCGCTTCGGCCCTCGTTCTAGCAGGAGCTGCACCGTCCGCTCAGCGATCAATGGATGGCCTGGAACCGCATAGGTTACAGGAGCTTTTCCTGCTTCAGCAAGCAAAAACTCTGTGATTTCTTCATATACTGCCGAAAACTGTTCATGTTTTTCATATACAGCATCGAACGATTGAAACTGCAGACCTTCCTTCTCGAGCTCCGCGACTACTGGATGCTCTTTTGTCCGTAAAAACAGGTTCTGCTCCTGCTTCAACTTTTTATATACACCAAGCGGCAGCTGGTCAAGGTCGCCCGCGCCCAATCCGATGATCAATATCTTTTTCGTCATTTCCCACTTTTCCTCCTTCTTGTATATGGTTCTATTTTAAGAACAATTGGACAATTCTGCTGCCGAAAGGCAAAGTCCCTAGTTCCTCTTCAGTCAAGGCCCTGATTTTAATCAATATGAAAAAATAAACAAGCGCGCCAATAACTACGGCGCTAAATGCTTGAAGTACAGCTCCGAGCCTGTCAGGTTCAATATATTCATAACCGAAGTCAGTTAAATATAAAAATAATCGCAAAATCACAGCCATCACGATCGAGGAAAACAGGATCTTCGAAATGAAAACTACCGATAAAACAGGCTGGCCAAGTTCACGTCTTAGTTTAAAAGTCAGGATGAACATGACAACCAGCATCGCAGCCAATGTGGCAATAGCTGCGCCCATTGTTCCAGCAGCAGGTATGAGTAATGGATTTAATATGTATTTCAATCCAAATCCGGCAAGTATGACTGCAGCCGGAAAGATGGACTTATCAAGACCCTGCAAAATGCTCATAATCGTAAGGATGACAGAGCCAAATAAAATCATCAGGCTTAGTACCCCAAGAACATCGGATCCATTAGCATTCTCAAACAGCATAATATTTAAAGGAACTATGATGCTATATAAACCCACTGCTGCAGCAGCGCCAAAAACCAGGCTTGTCTGAAGCGCGAGTCTGACTTTAGGCAGGATTTTCTCTCGGCGATTACTTGATTTGTCACCAGAAATCGCTGGTACCAGGCTTAATGACATCGAGGTGGCGACAACTGTTCCAAGCTGGATCAGCGGCTGCCCTCTGTCAAAAATACCTTTTGCCGATTTTGCTTCCTCCGCTGTCAGTCCCATTGCAAGCAATGAGGCATACATATTCAAGGAATCTGCCAGCTGGAGCAATATTAACAGCATGCCACTAATGCTGATCGCAAATCCTTGAATAATCAGCGCTTTTACGACCCAGGCTGAATCCTTGAATAAATCCTTAACATGAAAATGCGTGAAGGGATTCGCTCCACCATTTTTCAGGTAAAAAAAGCTGAGAATCAAAACAGAGATGAGTCCTCCTGTTATTGACCCAAACACAGCCCCGGCACCAGTGACATAAAGAGAAAAACCTTGCTGCACTAGTACTGCTGACAGGATTAGAATGGTCGCGACACGGATGAATTGTTCTGAAACCTGGGAAACCGCAGTCGGCACCATGTTTCCCTTTCCCTGGAAGTATCCCCTGAACACAGAGGTAAACGGGAAGATCAAGAATGGGACGGATACGACCTTGAATAAGGGCATTAGTTCAGGGTCACCGATTTTTTCGGCGATCCATCCAGAACCAAAGTAGAAAAATGAAAAAAGCAGCACGCCTATCAAGCCTAGAAAAACAAGCGAGATGGCCAAAAGCCTATCCGCCCTGCCGCGGTTTCCTGCAGCCTGCTGCTCTGTATAAAGCTTGGATATCACAACTGGAAATCCGTATGTAGATAAAACCATGACAATCCCAAAAAAGGGATAAACCTGCTGATAAATATAAAAACCAATGTCCCCGACGATATTTTGAAATGGGACACGGTAAACTGCGCTTAAAATTTTTGTAACAAGGGCTGCCAAAGTGAGAATCATGGCTCCCTTCATCAATTCCTTCGAATCTGCAACGGGCTTCATCGCCCATCTCCTTCCAATTTCAGTTTCAAACGTATTATATCACAAGGGTGAAAGTGACAGTCGCAAGCGTAACAGGCAACATAAATTTGTTAGATAGATGTAACAAAAGAAAAGCGCAAGTGCCTTAGTCAGCCCCGACAAGCGACTTGAGCTGCTTAAAGCTAACGCTTCTCGCAAGATACTCGAGGAAGCCAAATCAGGGATGAAAACTGGCTAGGCGCTGGAACTGGACACTGTTTCTTGTGCAAGAAGTTTATATTCCTAGACACGAAAAGAGGCAGCCTTGTCAGCTGCCCTTTAGGAATGAATCAAATTGAATTAAAATCACGAATCTTGATTATTGCTCCATCTGTCTTGCCAGGAAGCCTGCAGCCGTTTCAACAGCTTTTTGTTCCACATCGCCCAATGATCCTTCTTTAGAGAAGATAATTACTGCCCCGATTGGATCTCCGTTTGCAATAATTGGCCCAATTGTATAAGAAGAAACAGGCTCTTCATTTCCATCAACAAGCGCAATGTTAGACTGCTGGTTCACAAGAGATGAGGTACGGTCTTCCATCGTCTTTTCAACAAGTTCACTGATGTTTTTATTCAGGTAGTCCTTCTTGGAACCTCCTGCTAATGCAATATAAGTATCTCTATCGCAAATCAATACCGGGTTGCCTAAGCTATCATATAGTGCTTCTGCATACTCCCTCGCAAAATCGCTCAGCTCACTGATAGGTGAATATTTCTTTAAAATGACTTCACCATCACGGTCCACAAAGATTTCGAGTGGATCTCCTTCACGAATACGAAGTGTTCTTCTAATTTCTTTAGGAATTACGACACGACCTAAATCATCGATTCGACGAACAATACCAGTTGCTTTCATCCAACGTTGCCTCACTTTCATCTGATGATTATTTTTTTAGGTAAGGTTGTTTTTCGCATTAATTGTTGCTTTTCGGACATAATCACTTTGTCGATTACTGATCGAAAGTTTCGAAAAGTACCTTCGATCTTGATTATGCCTTTATTAATCAACCTTACCAAGATTTGAACTTAGTATCTTTCATATGGAAAGTTCTATACACTTCTCATTATTATTTTCTTTGAAGTGATAAAGGTGCCAAAAACGGATAAACCTTCCAGCTAATAATTGCGTACACACAAAAATTACCCTTGTCTATCTTTTTTGAAACACTTTTTCATTTTACATTTAGATTACAAGTTATTTCCATATGGTTACGATACTGTATTTTCCTGTTCTTTTTGGGAGTCATGAAGTCCCTTAATCATCTCGAAAGTAATGTCAAACCAGCGGTCGTTTTTCATGCCTCTCGTGTGGACGACCATTTTCAGCTTTTTGCCTTCCATTCCAAGGCCCACTGCATTCCTGTATTGGCTGCTTAGTTTGAACACCTTTTGTCCATCAATTCTGCTGCTTCCATCCTCTGTTAAAAGAATGGTTACATCCTGTTTGGCCTGTTTGATCGTCTCCACACTTGCGGTGATTGCATATACCTTAAGTTGAGCCACCTTGAATAAGGTTTCCACCTCTGGAGGATAATCCCCGAACCTGTCGGTAATTTCCTCTTTCAATTCGTCGACATCCTTCAATGTCTCTATACCACGGAAACGTTTATACATTTCGATTTTCTGGTGTCCATCAGAAATATAACTATCAGGTATATAAGCATCAAGTTCAAGATCGATTTCAATTGAAGGCTTGCGTACTTGATCTTTTTCAGGCTTTCGTTCTTCAATAGCTTCTTTCAGCATCTGCGAATACAAATCAAAACCGACTGAATCGATAAAGCCATGCTGCTGGGCACCGAGCAGATTACCAGCACCCCGGATTGATAAATCGCGCATCGCAATCTTGAAGCCAGAACCCAGCTCCGTGAATTCCTTGATTGCCTGAAGACGTTTTTCGGCAACCTCTGTCAGGACTTTGTCCTTTCGGTAGGTAAAATAAGCGTAGGCTACCCTGTTTGAGCGCCCAACCCGTCCTCTTAGCTGATAAAGCTGGGAAAGGCCCATTTTATCTGCATCGTAAACAATCAGTGTATTGACATTCGGAATGTCCACACCTGTCTCTATGATTGTCGTGCTGACCAGCACATCATATTCTCCCGCAAGGAAACCAAGCATGACTGATTCTAGTTCATTTTCGGTCATGCGGCCGTGTGCAAAGGTGACACGCGCATCAGGTACAAGCATGGAAATCTCCTCAGCCTTCCGCTCGATGTCCTCAACACGGTTATAAAGGAAGTATACTTGTCCGTCCCTGGCAAGCTCACGTTCTATCGCCTCGCGGACGAGCCCTCCGTTGTATTCCATGACATATGTCTGGACGGGGAAGCGGTTTTCAGGCGGCGTTTCGATGACTGATAAATCCCTGACACCAAGCATTGACATGTGCAGCGTCCTTGGGATTGGCGTTGCCGTCAAAGTCAGGACATCTACATTCGTTTTCAATTGCTTGATTTTTTCCTTATGCGTTACCCCAAAGCGTTGTTCTTCATCAATAATCAACAGGCCTAGGTCACTGTAGGTGATTTCCTTTGATAAAAGCCTGTGGGTCCCAACGACAATATCAACACTCCCGGCCTTCAATCCCTTTATCGTCTCGGTTTGCTGCTTTCGGGTACGGAATCTGCTCAAAAGTCCGATGTTGATCGGGAAATCCTGGAACCTTTCCCTTAGTGTCTCATAATGCTGTTGTGCCAGGATGGTGGTTGGCACCAGGAAGGCTACCTGTTTACCATCGGCAATAGACTTGAAGGCAGCCCTGATTGCCACCTCTGTTTTACCATAGCCGACATCTCCGCACAGCAGGCGGTCCATCGGGCGCTCACGTTCCATATCAAGTTTGATTTCATGGATTGAACGAACCTGGTCTTCCGTTTCCTGATAAGGGAACGAAGATTCAAAATCGCGCTGCATCTCACCATCAGGAGAGAAAGCATGCCCGACGCTAGCCTCACGCTCTGCGTAAAGCTTGATCAAATCGTCCGCAATATCCTGGACAGAGGACTGAACTTTGCTCTTCACCCGTTTCCAATCACTGCCGCCGAGCTTATACACCTTAGGTTCTTTACCTTCTGAGCCGACGTATTTTTGGACAAGGTCAATCTGCTCGACCGGGACGTAAAGCTTATCCGTTCCCTGGTAGCGGATATGGAGATAATCCTTATGGACGCCATTGATCACGAGCGTTTCGATCCCCAGATATTTTCCGATCCCGTGGTTTACATGGACGACATAATCGCCAATTTTAAGTTCTGAATAACTCTTGATCCGCTCTGCATTCGACAGCTTTTGTCTTCTCGCAGGCTTCTTTGTTTTTTTATTGAAGAGTTCCTCTTCCGTAATCACAGCGATCTTCTGGATTGGGAATTCAAACCCCGTATTCAGGCTGCCCTGGATGATCTGGACTTTCCCAGGAAGCAATTCCTGCTTGCTGCCCATTTTTACTGCATCGATTTCATAGTCTTCAAGAACACGTTCGAGCTTTTTGACTCTTTCGGCATCCGGCCCAAGGAAAATAACCGCATAGTTTCCTTTTCTCCAGCGGTCGACCTCACCTTTAAGCACATGCATCTGCCCATGGAAATTCTGCATCTGCTTGCATGATATATTGATGATGTTTTGCGGGCTCGTGTTTGGAACATGCCTTAGAAATAAAGATAGATACACAATCGGCTTTCCGGCTTTACTCATCAAATCAGGAAGCTGGTGTGATATCTTCAGGTCATGGATGATCTGCCCTTCACCAAGGAGACTCGTATACCATTCTGCTTCTTCCTTGCTAAGAGACTCATTCATTTCCTGTACCCTGCTAATTTCATCGACGAACAGGAAACCATTTGGCGGCAAGTAATCTATTAAACTTTGAGGCTTTTCGTAAGCTATGGATAAGTACTTGAATACTTGGTCAGGTTTTTGCCCATTGCGCAGCTGTTCCAATTCATAGCCTACATTTTGCGACATCAAGGTCTTTGCTTTATCATTCTTAAGCTTCTTCAAACTGCTTGAGAGCCCAGCCTCTAGTCCTGTAATCATACGGTCCAGCTGTTCATTCTCGATCGGGTTTTCTGTCGCCGGCCCAATCGCTACTGTTTTCATTTTTTCCTTCGAACGCTGGTCCTCAAGGGAGAATGTCCTGATTGAATCAACCTCAGCATCAAACAGCTCAATCCTGACCGGATCTGCTGATGTCAGCGGGTAAATATCAATAATCCCTCCTCGGACACTGAACTCTCCAGGAGCCGAAACCATTTCCGCCCTAACATAGCTCATGCTGACAAACCGGTTGAGAACCGATTCGAGATCGATCTCTTCACCAAGCTTGAATGTCAGCTGGAATTTGGCCCATAGATCCTTTGGCGGGAGCATCTTCCTTAAACCAGCCATCGGGACTATCACAATACCCGTCTTCTTTTTGCTCCAATGATTCAGAGCTTCTATCCTCTGTGCCTTCAGCTCAGGGCTTGAAATACTTATTTCAGCGGCAATCAGTTCATTTGCCGGATAAAGATAAACATCATTTTCCCCTATTAAATTAACAAGATCATCATATAGTTTTTGCGCTTGTAATAAATTATGTGTCACGATCAGGACGGGGCGCTTCGTCTGTTCGTAGATCGCTGCTAAAAAGACCGTCCGCGCCGAGCCGGAAAGACCTGCGACGAGCTGTTCCCTAAGCCCCGCATCCATTCCGGAAATAACAGATTGGACATCATCCTGATGACTAAATAGAGCTTTGAGCCCCTGCATCCAAACCTCTCCCTCTCTATAAAAAAATGCTAATCTTTACTTTAAAAATATTACCAATATGCAAACAGAAAAATGCTTTGGATGAGGAATCCAAAGCTTGTCAGTGAATCAGGTAGTCATGCTGGTGGAAGTCTGGGTTGCGTTCCAAGGCTTCCTGACAGTCTTCACAGATTGATTTTATATGGATGTCACCGTTCCCTGCATAAGATATCATCTCCTGGCGCTCTTCCTCGGTCAGCTTATGCAGTCCAAGGCTTTCACTGTGGACAGACATCCTGTCCAGTGAGCCCATATTCGTGCCGCAATGACGGCAATGATAATGTATAGCCATGCCCGTCCCTCCCAAATTAAGTCATTATTCATTATTGACCCTTTGGCAGGAACTTATGCACTTAGCCTATTGTATGATTCTTTTTTTACATTATATTACTTGATCAAAAGATTGGCATGTTTATTTCGCTTTTCTCCGATAAATTCGGCTATTGATTAAATGTATTCATTACTTCTAAGAACGGCTTTTTAATCCATTCTTCACAAGCATCTGAAGATTTCATTACAGCCTCGACCATCTGTTCATTTTCTTCCGAGGTAAAACGGCCAAGTACCCAATCCGTAATGGCCATACCATTTGTCGGGCGGCTAATGCCTACCCTGATTCTCTTGAATTCCTGTGTTCCAGTATGGGCAATCGTCGATTTAATCCCATTATGGCCGCCGGCGCTGCCTTTTTGGCGCAATCTGATTCTGCCAGTCGGCATATCAAGATCGTCATATATCACGACTAAATCTTCCAGATCAATATCATAAAAATCCATAACCGCCCTGATTGACTCACCAGAGAGGTTCATATAGGTTAAAGGCTTAAGCAAGATGACCTTTTCACCACCAACAAATCCCTTTCCGTATAAGCCTTTATGCTTTGCCTGATCCAATGGGATATTCCAGCGTCTTGATAACTCATCAATGACTTCAAAGCCGATATTGTGCCTTGTTTTATCATATTGCCTTCCTGGATTCCCAAGTCCAACAAATAACTTCACTTTCCACACCCCTAACCAAACGCATATCATCTCTTTTAGTTGTTTATTCCACCTTGTTTCGGAGGAAACCAGAAAGAACATCTATTTATAATGTACATGAAAATCGTAAAAGACGTAACCCTTTTCAGGCTACGTCTATTACCACTTTATTCTTCGCTCGCTTCCGTTTCTCTTCCTTCTTCATTTTCAGGCTCTCCTGGTTCTTGCTCTTCTCCGGAGTTAATTTCTTCTTCCACTTTAGGAGGAAGGATTGAAACGACTACCGTGTTTTCGTCATCATTAATTTCGTAATTTCCTGTTTTGATATCAGCTAGTGTCAAGTTTTCATTAACTTGCAGGTTTGTGACATCCACATCAATGGCCTCAGGGATGTTGCTTGGAGTCGCTGTGATGTTCACTTCGTGGATAGGCTGCTGAAGGACTCCACCATCCTTGACACCTGCGGCCTCACCAACAAGGTTCACCCTGACGCTCGCATGTACCTTGGAGCTTTTATCGACAACAAGGAAGTCAGCATGGAGAATTTCATTCTTGATATGGTCTTCCTGGTAATCCGTCAGCATGACACTATGCTGACTTCCGCCCACATCAAGTGAAATGACACCATTTCGGCCATTTTCGCGGATGGTCTTCACAAACTCGATGCTGTCCACATAAATGGACTTACTATCAGTAGTCCTTCCATAAACCACTGCCGGAATGTTGCCCTCCTGGCGTAACTTCCTCAAGGTAGAACGTTGAGTACTTGTGCGCTCATTTGCTTTCAATACTGCACTCATGGTTTTGTCCCCTTCCTATTTCGTAAGTTCTTGTCTATATAAAAAATGCCCCAAAATAGGAAGGTCTAAACGTTTTACTTTTTTTTAGAGGCTCTATTAAATATGGCTGTTGAGTTTCGTTCCAGGCACTTCGCTCTCCGCGGGAAATTACTACAGGTTCTTGACAGCTTTGACCCTGTATCCTCAAAAGCTGTCTCAATAACGAGCTTTTCTTGACAGCTTTGGCCCCGTATTCTCAAAAGCTGTCTCAATAACCTGCTTTTCTTGACAGCTTTGGCCCCGTATTCTTAAAAGCTGTCTCAATAAAGAGCTTTTCTTGACAGCTTTGGCCCCGTATTCTTAAAAGCTGTCACAATAACCTGCTTTTCTTGACAGCTTTGACCCCGTATCCTTAAAAGCTGTCTTAATAACCTGCTTTTCTTGACAGCTTTGGCCCCGTATTCTCAAAAGCTGTCACAATAACCTGCTTTTCTTGACAGCTTTGACCCCGTATCCTTAAAAGCTGTCTTAATAACCTGCTTTTCTTGACAGCTTTGGCCCCGTATCCTCAAAAGCTGTCTTAATAACCTGCTTTTCTTGACAGCTTTGGCCCCGTATTCTCAAAAGCTGTCACAATAACCTGCTTTTCTTGACAGCTTTGACCCCGTATCCTTAAAAGCTGTCTTAATAACGAGCTTTTCTTGACAGCTTTGGACTATTCTCCTCAAAAGCATGAAAAAGGAAAACGCCTTGGTCACTTTCATGCTGCAAATTAAAGCAAAGAGAAACAAGAGTAGGCTTGCCTAATGGCAAGCCTGTCATTCCTTATTAAAATTAATCAAATAGGGTGCTGACTGATTGCTCTTCGTGAACGCGGATAATCGCTTCCCCGATCAATGGAGCAACAGACAGTTGGTGGATCTTTTCAACGCGCTTTTCTTCTGCTAGTGCGATTGAATTTGTCACAACCAGTTCTTTAATCTTGGAGTTTTCGATACGCTCAATAGCAGGACCTGACAATACAGGGTGTGTACAGCAAGCGTATACTTCAAGTGCCCCATTTTCAACTAACGCATTTGCAGCCAATGTAATTGTTCCTGCAGTATCGATAATATCGTCAATCAAAATGGCAACCTTGCCTTCAATATTACCAACGATGTTCATTACTTCAGCAACATTTGGCTTCGGACGGCGCTTATCGATGATTGCGATAGGTGCTTTCAATCTTTCAGCCATCTTTCTTGCACGTGTAACACCGCCATGGTCAGGAGATACAATGACAACATCTCCGTTCAATTCCTTGCTCTTGAAGTGGTCAGCAAGAATTGGCACACCCATTAAGTGATCGATTGGAATATCGAAGAATCCTTGGATCTGTGGAGCGTGTAGATCGAGCGTGATGACGCGAGTAGCGCCAGCTGTCTCAAGCAGGTTTGCCACAAGCTTAGCCGTGATTGGTTCACGTGCGCGTGCTTTACGGTCCTGCCTTGCATAGCCGTAATAAGGCATAACAATATTGATTGTTTTAGCTGATGCACGCTTTAATGCATCGATCATGATCAGCAATTCCATGATGTTCTCATTTACTGGAGAGCTAGTCGACTGGATGACATACACATCACAGCCACGGATGCTTTCTTCAATGTTAATCTGGATTTCTCCGTCGCTGAACTGGGATACAGAGCATTTTCCTAGCTCTACCCCGATTACCTTCGCGATTTCCTGGGCAAGTTCAACATTTGAGTTAAGTGAAAAAACCTTTAAATTTGGGTCAAGATACTGGTTTGACATTGCGGACCTCCAAGACTCTTATTTCTTTACGTTCATTTTCCCTACATAATCTTCTTTGTTGACTTGACGAGCACGTGCAAGCGCTAGTGCTTCACCTGGAACATCTTCAGTGATTGTGGAGCCGGCTGCTACATATGCGCCTTTTCCGATCTTCACTGGTGCAACAAGATTTGAATTACAGCCGATGAATACGCCGTCTTCTATCTTGGTCAAGAATTTGTTTTTGCCATCATAATTCACTGTGATGGAGCCGCAGCCGATATTCACATCAGCACCGACTTCTGCATCACCGATATAGCTAAGATGGGATGCCTTGCTTCCTTTGCCAAATACCGCTTTTTTAATTTCGACAAAATTGCCGATCTTCACTTCATCATAGATATCAGATTCTGGCCTGATATGCGCGAAAGGCCCGATGTTGACTTCGGAGCCAATCTTGCTGTCGAAGGCCGCTGATTGGCGGATAACCGTATTGTTTCCAATCTCGCAGCTGCTGATTTCAGTATTAGGTCCAATCTGGCAATCAGAACCGATGACTGTGCTGCCAGAAAGCGTCGTTCCCGGGAAAATAACCGTATCCTGTCCAACTTTTACATCCGGTCCAATATACGTGTTATCTGGATCAATAATCGATACGCCATTACGCATATGATACTCATTGATCCGCTTTTTCATCGTGCGTTCAGCTTCCGCAAGAGCAACACGGTCATTGACACCAAGTGTCTCCGCAAAGCTATCCGTCACATATGCTGAAACGATTTCACCCTGGTTTTTCAGGATTTCGATGACATCTGGAAGATAGTATTCCCCCTGAACATTATCGTTTGATACATTCTGGATCGCTTCGAATAACATTTTATTATCAAAGCAATATGTACCGGTATTGATTTCATTGATGCTTCTTTCCTGCTCGTTCGCATCCTTATGCTCAACGATTTTCTCAACAAACCCTTCTGCATTCCTGACGATACGGCCATAGCCAGTTGGATCCTCAGCTCTCGCAGTCAGGATGGTTGCTTTGGCACTTGTCTCTTCATGATGCTTGAAAAGGGCTTCCATTGTTTCAGCCTTGATCAGCGGAGTATCACCGCAAACAACGATTGTGACTCCTTCTTTGTCTGCAAGCATTTGCTCGGCTTGCTGCACAGCATGAGCTGTTCCAAGCTGTTCTGCCTGAAGGGCATACTGGCTATCTTCACCAAGCTGATCTTTAACTTTTTCTGCTCCATGGCCGACAATTGTCACGATTTCGTTTATATCAAGACTTTTCACCTGGTCAATTACATGCTGTACCATTGGCTTGCCGCATACAGGGTGAAGTACCTTATACAACTTGGACTTCATTCTTGTTCCCTGACCGGCTGCTAAAATGATTGCATAACGATTAGACATTAGCAGGCCTCCAATTTACCTTTTTATCCATTACGAATATATCTTAAATAGCCGGGTATTTCAAGAATAGAAGAACAAGTACAATTATTTGTCAGTTTAGGGGGGAGAGTATTAAGTAAAAAGCGGAGGCGACTGTCTAACTCGGACAAGCGCTGCCCTCCTATAACGCCACGTCCTGTGGCTGGCGGGTCTAGCACTTCGTGTACCTCGGAGGGCCTGACAGTGAAGTCGTTCTTTGACTTCATTGGGCGGATTGAAATCGAAAAGTATAGCCGACTGTCCAGAAACGAAGAAACTGGAGACTCCGGCAAAGTAGCGCTTTTTGCTTCTGCAGGAGGAGTTGAAGTTTCGAAGTTTCTAGGAGGCGACACTGGACAAGCGTTTCGAGGAGCTAGGCGCTGGAGCTAGACAATTATAAAAGTGAATTTTTTTTTAAAAAAGGTTTACCAGGGGACAAATCGGGGAAATAAAAAAGAGCCTAACTTATGCAGCAGGCTCTTGATGTTATACACTTATATATTCTAGGAAGCGCCAGCTTCTTCGAATTCGACTTCTAACTCACCTAAACGGTGGTACTCTGCCAAAACGGCATCCTGGATCTTTCCGCGTGTACCCGAATTGATCGGATGCGCGATATCACGGAACTCGCCATCAGGAGTGCGTTTACTTGGCATTGCAACAAATAGGCCGTTGTTTCCATCAATCACCCTGATATCATGGACAACAAACTCGTTGTCAAGCGTGATGGAAGCGATCGCTCTCATCCGTCCATCTGTATTAACGCGGCGTAATCTTACGTCAGTTACTTCCATTCTGTTCACCACCTTTACAAATAGATAAAATTCTAGTTAAATAATTCCACGTTGAAATCAAATCTCCTTCTTTTACAAGAAAATTTTTTTGAAAAAATAGGTCGAATTTGTGAATTTTTTCATACAATAAGCCTTTACATATAAGTTTCCCCTTTTAAAATAGGCTTTTTCGGCTATTGACGAGTGAGTGAACCTTCTCTGAAAAAACTACTTTTTATATCATTTTTTTGACCTTTTTATAAAAAAAGTTTTTGTATTATAAATGTACTATTGTCACCAAAGGTCAGAAGGGAGAGGATAAAACCTTCCTGCAGCGACCGAAATCGCGGTTCTCCTCCTTTATCGGACACCTCCTAAATCTCTTTGCAAATAAAAAAAACGCCCGTTTATTTAACGAGCGCTACTACTTCGATTTCCACCAAGGCATCCTTTGGCAGTCTTGCCACTTCCACTGTTGAGCGAGCTGGCTTATGCACATTGAAATACTCTGCATATATTTCATTCAATTGAGTGAATTCATCCATATTTTTGATGAAGACAGTTGCTTTTACCACAGTTTCAAGTGAGGCACCTGCAGCCTCAAGTACAGCTTTCAAGTTTTTGAATACCTGATGTGTCTGGGCCTGGATATCTCCTTCGACCATTACACCCTCTGGAGTCAATGGAATCTGGCCTGAGCTGTAGAAAAGATTGTTCACAACCACACCTTGCGAATATGGACCGATTGCAGCAGGCGCATTTGAAGTTTGTACAATATTCATATTGTCACCCCATCTATTTTTTTATATGAACAACTATTCTCTGCGAGCGAAGTAATTTCCTTCACTCACGGTAATTTTCCGTTCTTTTACGTCTACATCTGAAAGGCGTACGAGTGATAGATACTCATCGACAAGTCTTTCTTCGATGTTCTCCGATTCAACCAGTACCGCTATTCCCGCTAAATCTGCATTAAACTCTTCAAGCAAATTAATCATGCCATTGACGGTGCCGCCCGCTTTCATGAAGTCATCGACTATCAGAACCTTCGAGCCCTCTGCAAGGCTGCGCTTTGAAAGCACCATCGTCTGAATCCTTTTTGAAGAGCCTGAAACGTAGTTGATGCTTACCGTCGACCCTTCAGTCACTTTGCTATCCCTTCTTACAATCACGACAGGAACATTCAAGTTGCTTGCTACTGCGTAAGCGATTGGAATCCCCTTTGTAGCCACCGTCATGACAACCTCTATATCCTTTTCAGCAAAAGCAGATGCGAGCAGCCTTCCCACTTCCTGCACAATTGCTGGATTTCCGAGGATATCATTCATGAAAAGATAACCGCCTGGCAGTAATCTATCAGGACTTGCCATCACCGTACATAGTTCATCGATTACCTTCCTGGCTTTTTCATCACTGACATGGACATGGAACTTGACTCCCCCGGCAGCGCCTGGCACAGTCTGAAGGACACCGATTCCCCGCTGTTCAAATGTTTCTTTGATGATTCCGAGATCTTCACTGATCGAGGACTTAGCTGAACCATACTTCTCTGCAAAATAGGTTAACGGTACCAATTGGCGCGGATGTTCCAGTAAATAGGTCGTCATATCGATCAAACGCTCGCTGCGTCGAAATTTCATTAAAGAACCTCCAAAATCCGAATATTTAAGGTTAATATACCACCATTATACGGATTTAATCAAGAGTATGGCGCTCTCCAAGCATTCTCACTGCGAATACCTGGTCGCAAAACCCTCGTAGACCGTTATAAATACGATGCATCCGCGAATCATGTGCCACAAGGCTGAATACCGTCGGGCCACTGCCACTCATTAAGACGGCATCAGCACCGAACCTCTTCATTTGGTCCTTGATTTGCGCTACCTCAGGATAAAGCGAAAGCGTCACATCTTCCAAAACATTGCCGACACTGTTGCAGACTCCATTGAAATCTCCATTTTCAATCGCGGATATCATTTGCTTTGTAGGCGGATGCTGAACCTTCTCTACATTAAGACGGCGATATACCTCCGCTGTCGATACACCGATAAATGGCTTCGCCAAAACGACCCAGCACGTCGGTGGTGCTGGAAGTTCCTCAATAATTTCTCCTCTGCCTGTTGCAAGCGCTGTCCCTCCGTATACACAGAAAGAAACATCTGAGCCAATTTCAGCGCCGAGCACGGCAAGCTCGTCCAATGACAGTCCAAGCTTCCATAGCTTATTCAAGCCTCTTAACGTTGCCGCTGCGTCACTGCTGCCGCCAGCAAGCCCTGCTGCCACCGGAATAGTCTTCTCAATACCGATGACAACACCTTGCTTCACCTGGAACCTCAGCTTCAAAAGATGCGCTGCCTGGTAAGCAAGATTCCGCTGATCATCTGGAACAAACCGATTATGGGAATGGATCACGATCCTGTCTTCTTCTAGTAAACTAAGTTCGATGCGATCAGCCAAATCAATCGTCGTCATGACCATTTCCACCTCATGGTAGCCGTCCGGACGTTTGTGCAAAACATCAAGTGACAAATTGATTTTTGCTGGCGCCTTCACTAAAACCTTCACAACTTCCACCTACTTTAAACGAATTCCACATTTTGTCCTATTTTACCACAAAAAGAATAGAAAAGCGCAAGCGCCTTGGTCAGCCCCGACAAGCGCTGAAGCTGGAAAATTATCTAATTTTTCAAAAATACTCTTTGAGTAAAATAAGTAAGACTCCTCTGCAAGAAACATTCCTTTATTTTATCATTTGCGTAATGGCGAATACAGTAATTTCACAAAGAATTAGAATTGCAGGAGGATACATGGAAGTTGCTCTTCGTTATTTCCATAGAAAAAGCCGGAGCAAGAGCCCCGGCACCGCGATGGATCTGAATTTTATTGGCAACTGCGAAAAACAGCTATGTGGCAGGTTACAAAGAAATTTTTCATCTGGTCAGCGGTTTTGGTTCGTAAGCTGCTGTTCGGCCAGCTCAATCGCTCGCTTAACCATGTTACCTGCATCCTTGGCTTTGATTCCGCCCCATCCTTCATTCTGGACGACATCATAGAAGCCAAGTTCTTTTGCAAGCTCTTCCTTCAACCTTTCAGACATAATTCCTCTTCTTCTGCCCAATACTACCAGCTCCTTTCACCACCGCGGTTATTTTAGTATTTTTGAAAAAAGAGATTT
The DNA here is from genome assembly GCF_018424685.1 of Mesobacillus boroniphilus. NCBI lineage: Bacteria > Bacillati > Bacillota > Bacilli > Caryophanales > Bacillaceae > Mesobacillus > Mesobacillus boroniphilus. Next base: position 17,284 of record NZ_QTKX01000005.1, on the reverse strand, counting down.
TCATGTGCTCCTTATTTATCCTGCTTTCTGGAAAATTAGGCAAAAATAAAAAGCAGCTAACTCGAAAGTTGACTGCCTGTACTGTATTGAGCCAAGAATTAGCTCAAAGCAATTGATCCTGTTGTATCTTCAAAGAAGGTAATTTCCACTGTTTCAGTTAAAACATCTGCGTAGCTGTACGAAACACGTTCAAAAGCATTTTCATCCTGGTCAAGCTCGATGACGAAAACTGAAGGATAAGTTTCCGCTAACACGCCAGAACGTTCAATCGTCTTTCTTCGTCCTCCGTTGGCCTTTAGCATGAGTCTTTTTCCTAAGTTTGAATCAAGCGCTTTTTTGATATCCGATAATGTTTTTGGCATTCGGTCCACCTCACTGTGTAAAGTATAACACGCTGACACCATTTAGTCAAACAAAAACATAAATTATAACAGTACTTAAATTTAAAAGTCAATATATTTCGGTCTTCTTTTTCTTCTAAATTTCAACAATTTTAGAGTAGCCTTTAATGCGATAAAATATGTACAAAAAATAAAAAAACGCCGGACCGTATTCTATTCAGTCCGACGAATTTTTCTTATATGGCATTCCCGTCCTTAGTACTCCCTTTGTTTCGATCCCGCCCAGGCCTTTATCCCCAGTCAGTGTGTTCCGAAGTACATCCCACACGTTTATGCGCTCCATGAATGGCGTAAAGCTGATTTTAGCGACGATATAGACTGGGTCAAGCGCATGGATATTAACTCTTGAAGGTGAACTGGCAAAGTTAGCCCCGGCGTGGATTAACGACTCAAAATGAGACTGGCACGCTCCGGCAAAAATGACCAGTTGGTCCAGATGGGGAACTTTCTTTCGTGCCTCTCTTACTGTCTGCACAAAATGCTTGGAGTGGCGATAAGCATTGATATCATCCATAGCTCCTTTAGACTTTGAATAGGCATCATGCCCTGTTATGACCAATATATCCGGCCGGTAATAATCAAGCAGCATCCCGACTTTCTCCGGCATTTCTTTTTCATTGCAATGAAATCCATAAACAGGGACCCCGACTTTCTCATAAAGGGTCAGGCACTTTTTTAAATAATTTGGATCTCCATCTATATGGAGCACCTTCCCAGGCATCTGAAAGTAGTTATATGACTTGCTGTATCCCTCTGTAACTTCATATTCCTGTTTTTGCTGTAATAGGTCAACATCCTGCCTGAAAAGCTTATATGACTGTTCTTCAAGTGACCGGAATTCCTTTGTCAGCCTCATGCGCATACTAGGATCGATTTTTATTAAATCTTCATAGGGCGCATCCGCAATCAATCGGAAATCCTCACCGTATAATATCGCGATTTTTTTGCCATGTTTCTCTCTGATATCGATAACCCGGAACATAATGTCGCATTGATGCGAAACCCTGCCGACGATATCCATGAGGTTAATATTCATCATCCTCACTCCAATTGCCCCGCACACAGGCTGCGCTAAATGGTATTCTTACATAAAATATGCAGATACCCATAGACATGTGCTTTTGGGACTCTGAAGGATTGCCCTAGGACAGAATTTCCTTGGATTTACTGGTTATTTTCCTTAAATTTATCTAAAAGCTTTTTTCCTGAAAAATAGTTTATATTTCTTATTTACAGTTTTTATTCATAAACGCAAATAAAGCCCGGAAGTCTCCGGACTTTAGTGAAAATATGGATAAAGCGCATTGCTCAATTGTGCGAATTCTTCGATCGTGAGAGTTTCTCCCCTGCGTGACTCTTCTACTCCTGCCTGCCGGAGCGCCGCCTGTATACTTTCTTTCTTCTGCTTTCCGTCCGGCAGCTGGCTAGTCAGGTTATTCAGGATCGTCTTCCTTCGCTGGGCAAAACTTGATCTGGTGACGTGGAAGAAGAATTTTTCATCCTTTACCTTCACAGGCGGTTCATCATGCAATGTCAATCTTATGACGGCTGAATCTACGTTCGGCTGTGGCATAAACACCGTTTTTGGAACAATCATCACGGTTTCAGCCTTTGTGTAATACTGAACTGCAATAGACAGTGAACCATATTCCTTCGTTCCCGGCTTGGCCGAAATTCTGTCGCCAACCTCCTTTTGGAGCATGCAGACGATCCCCCTGATCGGCAGCCTTTCCTCAAGCAGCTTCATCAGAATAGGTGTTGTTACGTAATATGGCAGGTTGGCAACGACCATAACATCCTCTTGCTTCTCAAATTCCTGCTTCATCACAGCTTGAACATCTGCTTTCAATACATCACTATGGATGACTTTTACGTTTGGATAAGGGGATAGTGTATCCTCCAATATCGGCAGCAGGCGCTGATCAATTTCAAAAGCGACTACCTTTTCCGCTCTTTTCGCCAACTGCTCAGTCAACGCTCCAATTCCCGGTCCAATTTCTATCGCACCGCTATGGTCGGTTAACTCCGCATGGTCGACTATGCGATTCAGGATATTCGTATCGATCAAAAAGTTCTGTCCAAGACTCTTTTTAAAAGAAAAACCGTACTTATCAAGTATTTCCTTCGTTCTCATCGGGGTAGCAATATCTTTATGCATTTTGTTCCTCCTTAAGGATTTCTGCCAGTGCAGCTGCGAAATCCTTTCTTTTCACCTGAAACATCATCAGGCGCTTGTGTAGCTGTTTCCCATTTGTATAACCAATACGCAGCAGCCTGCCAAGCTTCTCACGCCTCTCCCTGGAGCCAGGGCCGCCGATCAGACCCGCAACAATTAAGTCTTCCTGGGTAATCTCCTCGACTGCCTTTGCGTCCATTACCTGAGCATCCTTCAGTGCTTCTCGGATCACTTCTGGAGATGCATGTTCCACACCAATGCCTCTCCCGGATTTGGGCTTGGCCAGCTCTTTTGGAATAAAAGCATGCTTGCACCCTGCAACCTGCTCTGAAATGGTTTTGCGGATTTTTTCACCTGGAAAATCAGGATCGGTAAAAACAATGACTCCCCGCTTTTCATGGGCATTCCGAATCCGTTCAATGGTATCCGAATTAATCGCCGACCCGTTCGTTTCAATTGTATCCGCGTCAACAGCACGCCTGATCGCCGTCGTATCATCCTTGCCCTCAACTACAATGATTTCTTTTAACTTCATGGTTCCTCCGTTAAAAATGCATACGCCAATTTATTTAAACAGCATTGGATTCGTTGAATATAAATTTATGAAAGTAAAAATTTTTTCTTTGAAATAAATGAAACATTTCTGAAATATAATCGTCTATATAGGTGTAAAGTTTTTAAGCCATTATGCTTTTCTTATTATACCTTAAAGATTCATTGAAAAAACAAAAATGCAGAGGAAGGTTCCCCTGCATCCATGAATTAATTTAGGATTTTAATTTTGACGCGCTTACGGCCCCAGCGGTATGCATCCGCCTTTGAGGCAAAAAAGACATCGATCTTATTGCCTTTGATAGCTGATCCTTTATCGGCAGCTATTGCATAGCCATAGCCTTCAACATATACTTTTGTTCCTAGAGGGATAACACTTGGATCTACCGCAATGACCTTGATATTAGGGTTTGCCCTTAGGTTGATCCCAGTAGCCGTGTAGCCTGAGCATCCGTTACAGTTAGCAGTATACGCTGTGGAAGAAACATAGAATTCCTTTCCTGCCGGTTCACTTGAGCCACGGGATACTTGAGCTACGATGACCTTCGTTCCCATTGCCACGACTTTATCCTGTTTTTCTTTCAATTTCTTTTCACTGACCAGTTTTCTTGATACTTCCTTGCCGTTTTCAAGGATTACTTCATATTCCTTGGAAAGCAAGCCTTCCTGGCCTTCCGTTACGACTTTCTGTTTTCCTTTTTCCAGTTTGCTGTCATTTTTCGTAATGACTGCATAGCTAATTGGTTCTTCCACTACATCGGTGACTTTTTCAACTCGAATGACATTAATCACGGCATCTTTTGTGACTGTCTGCTTTAACGCAGGCTCAACACGGTCCATTTCGTTCAGTGCGATTCCTTGCTGTGATAAAAAGTCAGCGACCGTAGTCGAAGTCGACCATACATCTTGCTCTTTTCCGCCTACTACAAGCTTAAGCGGGAAAGCTCTTTGAATGGCAATCTTCAAATCTTGCTTTAATTTAGCGTCTGGGTTTAGGTTTAACTTGTCGTGTTCATTTATAACGATATTCTGTTCTTTCAGGAATTCCTCTACAGTATCGGCTGCTGTCCAATACGTTTTCTTTTCCTGATTCTGTATTAACTCTACCTATTTTGCCGGTTTCCACACGATTGATAGGTTGTTCTTAACCTCCGTGTTTGCCGCCAGCGATAAATAATCCTCTGAGCGCAATGAAATATTGAGATCATTAAATATATCTTGGATAGTATTTGCGTGTGTTTTAATGACTCTTTCTTCGCCATCCAGTGTCAATGCGACTGTCTTTTTGGTCCCTTCATACATGAAGAACCCAAGAGCAGCGGCAAAAACTACGAAACTAGCAGAAAAAATCACCAGTTTCTTCTTACTCAAAGTCTTGGAAAACAGGTTTTTCATACTATTAATCACGATGAAAAACGCCTCCTCTTCTCGGAGTGATTATAAAGATATTGTTGCCGACTTGTCAACCCAGACACCCTTGCCAAGCGTAGTCCCTATTATGCAAGATGCTCCATAAAAAGAAAAGCAAGAGTTATCGACACGGTTATCCTATGTCGTAAGTGAGACATGTAGAACTTTTTAGAAACATAAAAAGTTTGGACAACCTTGTTGAAAAATCGACAACATTCCTTATCACTTTATGCCGAATAATTTTTTTGCATTTTTGGCTGTTTCGTCTGCCACTTCCTCAAGAGTTAACCCTTTCAGTTCTGCAATTTGTTCGGCTACCAATTTTACATAGGCTGGTTCATTTCTCTTTCCGCGATATGGATGCGGCGTCAAGTAAGGGCAGTCTGTTTCGACCAAAAGACGGTCTAAGGGAACAGCCTCTGCTACTTCCTTCGGTTTTTTCGCATTTTTAAATGTTACCGGCCCTCCAAGCGAAATATAAAAGTTCATCTCAATGCATTCAAGTGCGGTTTCCACACTGCCGCTGAAGCAATGCATGATTCCGCCTACTTCTCCGGCATCTTCTTCCTTTAAAATTTCAACTATGTCCGCTGTTGCATCACGATTATGTATGATTATAGGAAGTTGAACTTCTTTTGCCAGCCTGATTTGCTTGCGGAAGACCTCTTTCTGGATTTCCTTCGGCGACTTGTCCCAGTAATAATCCAGTCCCATTTCCCCAAGTGCCACTACTTTTGGATGACTCGCCAATTCTTTTAGCCAATCCAAATGCTCCTGAGTCAGATCAATTGCATCGACTGGATGCCATCCGACACTCGCATAAAGAAAGTCATAACTTTCCGCCAGCTCTATTGCCTTTTTTATAGTGATTTCATCGAACCCGACAACTACCATATTCGTAACACCTTCAGCAATTGCGCGGTCAATGACGTCCTGGAGATCTTCGTTGAATTGTTCTGCGTTTAAGTGCACATGTGTATCAAAAAGCATGTCAAAACTCCTTTGCTGCAATGCCCGCAGTTCCATTCTATACATCCTTAGCTAGAGGTAGAATAGACTTACTGCGATGTTCTTATTATTGTGATAAAGATGTGTCGATATCATAACTTTTTTTCGATGTCCAGGTCAAATTTTTCGGGTTCGCTTTCATAAAAACCCGACAAGTGTCGGGAGTGCTTGGTATCTAACTCTCTTACTATCATAAATCACTCTTTTAAAAAAATAGCTTTTTTAACACAAAAAACCTGAAAATGTTACACATGAAACATTTCCAGGTTTTCATTTTTAATTATTGGCTGTTTTCGTAAAGATTGTTGTTAAAAGAAAAATAGTTCATTCACTCTTTTTTGTGGTCATTAGCAACAAAGTTTGAGAAAAGAGCCTAATTATTTAACTTTAGCACCGATAGAAAGTGCATCGTCTACTGTTGCGAGTGACATGACACCGTCTTTTTCCCCGGCAAGGATCATTCCCTCGGAAAGTTCCCCGCGGAGTTTGACCGGCTTGAGGTTCGTCACGCAAATTACCTTTTTGCCGACAAGATCTTCCGGTTTATAGTACTTCGCGATTCCAGAAACTACCTGGCGCTTTTCATAGCCTAGGTCCAATTGAAGCTTTAGCAGTTTATCCGCCTTTTTAACAGGCTCTGCATGAACAACCTTCGCAACACGCAGCTCGACTTTCATGAAGTCATCAATCGTGATTTCATCCTGAATTTCAGGCTTTTCTTCCTCTACAGGTGCTGCCGGAGCAGATCCCTGCATCTTTTCCTTGATGAACTCAACTTCTTCCTTCAACTCTAGTCGCGGGAAGATCGGCTCTCCTTGAACAACCTTTGTACCAGCAGGAATCTGGCCGAATTCCTCTAAGCTTTCCCATGTTTGAAGTGCTTCGGATTCAACATTCAGCTGGGCAAAGATTTTATCCGGAGTTCTTGTCAAGAATGGCTTCAAAAGGACCGCCACTCTTCTCAATGATTCAGCAAGGTGGACCATCACATCAGCCAATTCAGCCTTCTTTTCTTCATCCTTTGCCAGCACCCATGGCTGCGTTTCATCGATGAACTTATTGCAGCGGCTGATCAATTGCCATACAGAAGTAAGGGCAACGGAAAACTCCATTTTCTCCATAGCTTCTTCATACTTCTGGACTGTTTCCTTGTTCACTCCGAGCAGCTGCTTGTCAAATTCCCCTTCGGAACCATTGTAAGCTGGAATTTCTCCGTCAAAATACTTGTTGATCATCGCTACCGTTCTGTTCAACAAGTTTCCAAGGTCATTCGCAAGGTCAAAGTTGATTCTTTCGACAAACCCTTCAGGAGTGAACACTCCATCAGATCCAAACGGAACTTCACGAAGCAGATAGTAACGAAGTGCATCAAGGCCATAGCGGTCAATCAGTGTAACTGGGTCGACTACGTTCCCCTTGGATTTCGACATTTTTCCGTCCTTCATCAAAAGCCAGCCATGGGCGAAAACCTTCTTAGGAAGCGGAAGGTCAAGTGCCATCAGCATAATTGGCCAGTAGATTGTATGGAAGCGGACAATTTCTTTACCGACAAGATGGACATCAGCCGGCCAGTAATTCAAGTACTTGGAATCATCGTCCGTTCCATAGCCAAGAGCCGTAATGTAGTTCGACAATGCATCGATCCATACATAAATGACATGCTTCGGATCGCCAGGGACCTTTACACCCCAATCAAATGTTGTCCTGGATACAGCCAGGTCCTCAAGTCCAGGCTTAATGAAGTTATTGATCATTTCATTTTTACGTGATTCAGGCTGGATGAAGTTCGGATTCTCTTCATAATATTTCAGCAGCCTGTCTGCATATTTGCTCATTTTGAAGAAGTATGATTCTTCCTTAACCTTTTCGACAGGACGGCCGCAATCCGGGCAGTTGCCATTTTCAAGCTGTCTGTCTGTGTAGAAGGATTCACATGGAGTACAGTACCAGCCCTCATATTGATCAAGATAGATATCACCTTGTTCAAGAAGCTGGGCGAATATTTTCTCTACAATCTGCTTGTGTCGGTCCTGGGTCGTACGGATAAAATCATTGTAGGAAATATCCAGCTTGCCCCAAAGCTCCTGGATGCCTTCGACGATTTCATCTACATATTGCTGCGGAGTAATACCTTTTGCCTCGGCATTCCGCTGAATTTTTTGACCGTGCTCATCCGTACCTGTCAAATACATGACATCATAGCCGCGAAGTCTTTTATAACGGGCCATTGCATCGCCAGCTACCGTCGTATAAGCATGGCCGATATGTAAATTGCCGCTTGGATAATAAATCGGGGTTGTAAGATAAAAGGTTTTCAGTTTCTCTTCCATGAAGATCCTCCTTAACTAAAACTGCTAGTTCATTCTAATAGTAGTTATTATACCAGTTAATGCACTGGGATTCATAACACTTTAATGCAAAACAAAGGCCCATTATAAATGGTTTCTATATTCATTTAATATAAGGCAATGAATAAAGAGGAATTTGAAAAAACTTTCTCCACTACGGACATTCTCCCTATAAAGTTTACGAATTTTGTCAGTAGAGAATTTAAATGTGGACTATACTTTATCAAAAAAGCCCTGCCTTAATTCTTGGGCAAGAGCTTAATAGCCGATTATAGTATTCTGCATAATTAAATCATAACCAAATCCATTAATAGAATATACCTGATGCCAAAATAATGTCCATGCCATTGAGAATTTGTCGAATTTGTGACATTTGTGTCGAAGAACATTGTAGAATTTTGTCGAATTATGCTTCGAATATTATTCCCGCAATAATACTTTTCTTCTATCCTCATTTTGAGAAAACCTCACCACTCCTTATTTTCTCTTGATTTTTTAATCCATAAAGCTTGGTATGAAAAGGTTTTCGCAATTGTGTTAAAAATTGTTAACAGAAGAAAAATAAAATAATTGACGGTTATTGGAATCGCTGGTATTATAAAACCAATAAGAGAAAAATGTCGAAAAATGACGAACTTAATATAGGGGAAAATGAGAGGAGATTAATTTATTATGAAATCTACTGGTATCGTACGTAAAGTTGATGAGCTTGGCCGTGTGGTAATTCCAATCGAACTTAGAAGGACTCTTGGCATCGCAGAAAAGGATGCTTTGGAAATTTATGTTGATGATGACCGCATCATCCTTAAGAAGTACAAGCCAAACATGACTTGCCATGTTACTGGTGAAGTTTCTGACAACAACATCACATTGGCAGGCGGCAAACTGATTCTTAGCCGTGAAGGTGCTGAACAGCTTCTTAAAGAAATCCAGGGAAGCTTCGAACCTGTAAAAGCTTAAATATAATATTCAAGGCCGTGGATAAATCCACGGCCTTTTTTATGTGCTGTTTTCACACAAGATCACGTTATCCTTTTACATGATACGCCTGATAAACCTCTCGCTTTTGCATCCCTCTATCTTTGGCTGTTTGCTTAATTGCATCCTTAGAGTTCATTTGTTCTTTGGAAATATAATGTTCGACATGCTCTTCCATGCTTAATTTCTCCCACCATTGGTTCTCTTCTTCGGCAATGGTATTAGGAGAAGCTCCTTCGACAATCAATACAAATTCCCCACGGACTTCTTCTGCCTCTGCCCATGCCATTGCCTCTAAAATCGTTCCCCTCAGGAACTCCTCATATTTCTTCGTCAGTTCACGGCATAGGACAATTTTTCGATCACCAAGTCCATCAAGCATCAAAGATAGAGTTTCCTTCAGCCTGTGGGGAGATTCATAAAGGACGATGGTTGCAGTCTGCTTTGCCAGCAGCTCAAGTTCCTTCTTCTTATCCTTTTTTCCTCTCTGGAGGAATCCATAATAATAGAATGGCTGAGGAAGAATGCCAGAAGCAATCAAAGCTGTCAAGGCAGCATTCGCCCCTGGCAGCGGAACGACAGTCAGCCCCTCGGCGATTGCTTCGGCCACCAATTCCGTGCCTGGATCAGAAATGGTTGGCATTCCTGCATCACTGACAAGCGCGACTTTTGCTCCCTCCCTGATCTTTTCAATCAATTTATGTCCGCTGCTTTCCTTATTATGTTCATGATAGCTGGTAACGGGCGTTTCAATCTCAAAATAATTGCATAGCTTTTTCGTGTTCCTCGTATCCTCAGCCGCAATCAAATCGGCTTCCTTCATCATCCTGATCGCCCTGAATGTCATGTCCTCAAGGTTCCCGATAGGAGTCGGCACAAGGTAAAGAATCCCTTTTTCATGTTCCCGTTCAAAGCTTTTCTGCTGCTGCATGTAAATCACCCGTTTCTCTTTGCTTATTTGCTTCCATATAACATCTCTTTAATAACTGGTGTGTACTCATTATTTTCATCATATACCGTCAATGGTTCAAGGATTTTAAGGTCTGGGCTCCCATCCTTGATCGCCTCTACCAAAAGCGTATTCGCTTCCTTCCCGGCCTTTGGATAAACAAACTGGATCCGCTTAGGCTCAAGCCGATATTTCCTCATGATTTCGATGATATCGATCAATCTGCCTGGACGGTGGACAAACGCAACCTTGCCGCCCTGCTTTACTAGCTGGCTCGATGATTTAATTGCATCCTCAAGTGTGCAGAGTATCTCATGACGCGCAATCGCCAAATGTTCATTCATATTTATTTCTTCCTTTGAAGGTGTAAGAAAATAAGGAGGATTGCATGTTACGACATCATACTTCTCGTAGCCGAGCTCTTTGGCCGCATCCTTAAGATCACCATGAATCATATGTAATCGATCTTCAAGATTATTATATTCGATACTGCGGACTGCCATATCATACAACCGCTCCTGAATCTCCACTCCGGTGATTGTCCCCTTTGTCCTTGCGCTTAAAAATAGCGGAATCACCCCATTGCCGCTGCAAAGGTCGACAATCTTGCCTTTTTGGATTGGCACCCAGACAAACCTTGCAAGCAGTACAGCGTCCAGCGAAAATGAAAATACATTCGGGCTCTGGATAATCCTTAAATCCTCTGCCAACAAATAATCCAATCGTTCATCTTCCCGTAAGTTAACCATTATAGATAGTTCCTCCATATGCATTAGGTAAATCGCCCAGGCCGTGATGGCTCTTTGGTTTTTAACATTATAAAAATAGCCTTCCCTATTAAGGAAGGCTGCCAATTATTTTTTATTAAGAAAGGATAGACAGAACAGGCAATCCTCTTTGCGCGGGCTTCCGAAATGCAGGTTACAGATGTGGAAGCCTTCCTGATAAAGACGGGCAAGGTTGTCGTAGCCTTCACCGATGTCGACCACGTTTTTATCATCTTGAGTCTGATTGCTGTTTCCCTTATCGCTTTTCTTAATGGTTGGATCTTTTTTACCTATGGATTGATCCAGACGGCGTCTTAAATGCTCATTTTCCAGCTTTAATGCATTATTCTCTTCCAAGACCTCTGCCAAATGCTGTTTTAACTCACCAAGCTGACGGTATAAATCACCAATCTGCGATTCCATATTACTTACTGAGTCAAAGATATCTTTTTTATCCACCTGTTCCACCTCATTAATCTGTGGATGATTGCAACGATACAGCTCCTGCTTCCTGTATTTCCTCAAGTGTATATTCCAGCACGCGTTCCTGGCCAGGTATATCGACTTGCATGACTCGTTCCAGGATGTTCAACCCGACAACTTTTCCAGTACCATCAGGTGTAACAATCATTTCACCCAGGTCAGGCAGCTGCTCTTTCGCTGATTCATATTCGTCGTTCTCATATTTCAAACAGCACATGAGCCTGCCGCAAAGGCCGGAAATTTTCGTTGGGTTAAGCGAGAGGTTTTGATCCTTGGCCATCTTGATTGAAACTGGATCAAAGTCCCCAAGGAACGTTGAACAGCAAAGCATTCTGCCGCATGGTCCTATCCCGCCAAGCATTTTCGCTTCATCCCTTACGCCAATCTGGCGCAGTTCAATCCTTGTCCGGAAAATCGAGGCCAAGTCCTTGACCAATTCCCGGAAATCGACGCGGCCGTCAGCCGTGAAGTAGAAAATGACTTTATTGCGGTCAAATGTATATTCAACATCAACAAGCTTCATATCAAGCTGATGTTCATTCACTTTATCACTGCAAACGTCGTACGCTTCCTTTGCAGCTGTTTTGTTCTCCTCGACAATAAGGCGATCCTTCTGATCTGCAATTCTGACTACCTTTTTCAGAGGCAGGACAACATCCTTCTCGCCGACCTGCTTACGGGGAGTTACCACTCTGCCGTACTCTACGCCCCTTACAGTTTCGACAATGACGAATTCGTCCTTTTGAATTGAGAGATCGCCGGGATCAAAATAATAAATCTTCCCCGCTTTCTTGAAGCGGACACCTACTACATCATACAAGTGTAGATCCCTCCTGCAATTTTAACACCAGCTCTTCCATAAGCAGCTGGGGATTCATATTGGCATGCAGCTTCCTCTTCGCCTCCAGAATGGCTGCCATTTGTTCGGTAAGACGCCGTCCGGATGTCTGTAATGCAAATTGTTCTAAACGTGAGCTTTCGCTTAGAAATACAACCTGGTCTTTCTTGCCAAGCTGAATGTATAGTAAATCCTTAAAAATAAGAAGTAATAAATCCAAACCTCGATCGATTTGTTCTTTCTCTTTAAAGTGCATAAACCAGTTCTCTTGAAGCGCGACCATAGCTTCAAGTGAATTCTTCTTCAGCACTTCATATAATTTTAACACTATTTTTTGTGCTTGTGCAAACCAATCATCATTACTTATCTCTAAAGCTTCTTCCAAATTATTGGTTAACTGGGCCAATAGCGGTGCCATCTGCGGTTGTATCCCAATGGCTATCAATTGTTCTGCCATATTTTTAGGAGATAAGGGTGTAAAATTGATCAACTGGCATCTCGACAAAATCGTCGGCAGCATTTGCTGTGCCTGCTCGGTGATCAATACGGCAACAGTTCCTGCATGCGGTTCCTCAAGGAACTTAAGCAAACTGTTCGCCGCATTTGTCGTCATCCGATCGGCATGGACGATAGTGTAAAGCTTATTTTTTGACTCTACACCTGTTTTCGAAAACTCCTCCTGAAGCTGCTGGATCTGCCCTTTCTTGATCGACAGGCCATCAGGCTCGACAAGATGGATATCCGGATGGTTGCCATGGTTGATCCTTTTGCAGTTCAAGCAGCTTTCACAAGGTTTATAGCCATCAACCGGAGCATGGCAATTGATGCTCTTGGCAAGAAGAATACTAATCTCCTTTTTGCCAGTGCCCCTCATTCCTTCAAATAAATACGCATGGGCTATTCGATTTTTCAGGATGCTGTTTTTTATCATCTTCAAAACATTCGGCTGAAGTCTCTCCAGCTCGTCCCACGTCTTTGCCAATGCGATCACTCACTTACGTATATAAATTGATCAACAGCCCGTTGATTTCCCCCATTTTGCCGAGGATATCAATCTGTTCATCTTTATTATCCATTAACTCTTCTGTCAACTCGACAAGCTTCTCATCAATTGTTTCTACAAGCTTCAGTGACCTGCCTTCACCATATTGGTTCGAGCTATGCGAGTGCTTCAGCTCCATACCAAAGTTGACAGTTTCTTTTACAAACTGCTTAACCAGTGTCTTGAACTTGGCCAGGTCCTTAAACGTCCTCGACCGGGCAAGCCTCTCACCGGCAGACTCGACTTCCTTCATTAATTGCTGCAGCTGTTCAAGCTGCAATTTATGTTCTTGATTCTGCACAAGGTCATTGAACTTGATTCTGCCCCCTAGCTGTTGTTTTGATCCTGACGGACTTTATCTATGTTAAGGCGCATATCCTGATTAATCTCATCTCTTGCTAAACCTCCGGGTATTTCCCGTTAAAATTGATGAAACTGCTCAACAGGCAATACGAATACAGTCGCTCCCCCAACCTCTACTTCCACAGGGTAAGGAACATATGAATCCGCATTCCCTCCCATCGGGGAGACAGGTGCTACCAGCTGGTCACGCGATTTACAGTTATCCCTGATGACCTCCAATGCCTTTTCTACCCTGATGTCTTCAGTTCCTATGATAAAAGTGGTGTTTCCGGACTTCAGGAACCCACCAGTACTAGCCATCTTTGTTGCGCGAAAATTATGGTCTACTAATGCATTTGATAGACGGTTGCTATCCTGGTCCTGGACCACAGCTAAAATTAACTTCATTCATTATCCCCCTAGACTTATTTCGTAGACTTGCTGCTTTCATAACCTAATGTACCGATTGGCTCATCACGCAACAACCTTGCGAAAAGTATTTTTTCATTCCGTAACATTTGTATCTTCATTATAACAGGATTCATGTGACAAGACATGATTTAAACGCAAAATCCCATCGGCTTCCAGTTGAAATTCACATATCTGTATATCGCTTGATTTTATTAGCAAATTATAGATCTTCATTCGAGAAAATAACCTTTTATTCGCAAACTTACGGTGTTTATTTGCAAATACCACCTTCTTATTCGCAAACAGGAAAAGTTTCCAGCAAAAAACAAAACAAGCCTGATAGAAAACAAGGCTTGTCTTACTGGATATTATCTATTCAATAGCTCTTTAATTTTGCCTTCAGCTTGTTGATAAACTGCTTCTAATTCCTTTGAAGCGTCAATTTTGAGAATCCTGTCCGGGAATCTCTCGGCAATCATCATATAGCCTTCTCTCACCTTTTGGTGGAATTCGAGCTTCTCCATGTCAAGGCGATTCACTTCGCGTCCCTTATTTTTATTGATCCTTTCCAGCCCAATCTCCGGCGCAACATCAAAGTATAGAGTCATCACTGGCATCATATTTTCTATCGCAAATTCGTTGATTGAATAGACCTCATCAATACCTAAACCACGAGCATGTCCTTGATAGGCAAGAGAACTATCAACAAAACGATCACACAAGACGATTTTCCCTTCTTTTAAAGCAGGCTTCACTTTTTCTGCGAGATGCTGCCTCCTCGCCGCTGCATATAAAAGCGCCTCTGTACGCGGGTCCATCGCAGTATTTTCCGGATCCAGGATGACTTTCCTGATTTGTTCGGCAATCTCGATGCCTCCAGGCTCACGTGTGGCCACAACTGCGTATCCTTCTTTTTCAAGATTTTGCGCTAGCATTTGAAGGATCGTTGTCTTTCCAGAACCATCCGGACCTTCTATCGTAATAAAAATTCCTTTTTCCAATTTAAAGCCCCCAACTCTTAAACACTTTTATTTTACCAGCATGCAAATATACTCCGCCCTGGATTTTCGCTTCTTTTTCTTTTAAAAATAAAATTGTATCAATATCATCTTCTGTCAGAATTTCACCAGGGAGACAAAGCGGAATGCCTGGCGGATAAGGAATGATTTGTTCAGCACAGACTCTTCCTGCGGATTCCTTCAACAGGACATATTCAGTCTGTTGAAGCTCCATCTCTTTATAACTGACATTTAAAGTTGAAATACTTTTATGAACAATCTTTGATTCAGGTTTATTTCTTCCATCAGGCATAGTACTTGCAACCTCGGCAATCTTTTCAGCTGCTTCATGCAAGCGATGCTTCATGCCATGCTTCAATAAAGGAAGTACGAGCAGCACGTTATATGGGTCGGCCAGTTCCGTGAAGATCCCATTTGATTCAAGTCTTGATTGCATTTCGAAACCAGACCAGGCGCCATTTGACTGGATAGTCAACTTTAGTGGGTCATCATGCTGCAATATACGAATCGCATCTAATTTTTGCAGCTTTTTTTTGAATTCCTCTATCTCATCTTTCAGATACGAGATATCTTCCTTAGTATAAGTACCCAGATAACTGCGTGCCAAATCAAGGGAAGCCATCAATGGATACGAGGGGCTGCTTGACTGCAGAGCCTGCAAATAGAACTTTAGCTTGCTGAGTGATACACGATTCGTTTGATAATGAAGAAAGGCCCCCATGGTCATCGCTGGCAATGTCTTATGAGCTGACTGTACGACAAGATCAGCTCCAAGTTCAACGGCAGAAGCCGGAAAATAATCCCCTGCGATAAAATGGACTCCATGAGCCTCATCCACCAAGACAGGAATGCTATATTCATGAGCTAAATCTATAAGGCTCTTGAGATCATAAGTTAGTCCGTAATAATTAGGGTGCGTTAATATAAGTGCCTTTGCATTCGGATACTGGCTGATTGCTGATTTAACCCCATCAATGCTTAACCCTGCAGCCACTCCGTATTCTCCATTGTATTCCGGGCTTATAAAAACGGGTTTTGCTTTTGCAAGTCTTATAGCATTCATGATTGATTTATGGGAATTTCGCTGAACAAGCACCACATCATCTTCATCAATCACAGCCATAATCATCGCAAGATTCCCAACAGTGGATCCATTTATTAAAAAAAAGCTTTTTTCCGTACTATAAAAATCCCTAAGTAATTCTTCAGCATCAAAAATAACTCCCTCGGGTGAATGAAGGTCATCCAATCCCGTTATTTCAGTTGCATCCAATTTTAAAATTTGATTATAGAAGGGTTGTCCCTCTTCGGGAAAAAAAGCCCCATTCTTGTGCCCCGGTACATGGAACGATAAAGGGCTTCCGCTTGTATGCTTAACCAATTGAGAGTACAAGGGTGTTTTAGATTGATCCATAGTCTCACCTGTATATATATAAATTCACACCTATCTATTCTAACACTGTTTTTTAGCAAAAAAAAATAAAAGCTCGAAATGAGCTTTTAACTGTAAATGCCAGGTTTCGTTACTTTCCTTAGCTTTTCTACGTAATATTTATATTTAGGATCACTCGTATCTGTCTTAATCATGATGCTCTCACAGTCTGTGCATATAAAAGAAGTATACAGGTGTATGCCAGCCGTTTTCGTCTGTTCGCAAATCACACACGTTTCCCCAATTTGATTTTTAGCTAAAAGCGAACCCAAATTCTCCACCTCCGTACACCTATTGTTGCCAGGATCCTTTTTTTGTATACAATTTTCCGAATAATATTTTAGAAAGTTTAGTTGTTTTATATTTTATGATTGACATTCGATTTCCTTGTATGTCTTATAACAATTTAGGTTGGTTTTATTATTTGATTAAGCTGTTCGCAAGGGGAAACAAGGGACCGTTCTTATGTTTTATAATAATATGGCAGCTTGAGGACAATTTTGAAGATCCAGGACAATGTTTTTGTGATATGGATGAAATGAATTTCCCGTAAAAGGGGGCCTGAGAATGGTTCAACAATATCATCTTTAAGCTTTATTGGCGATTTTTTGATTTTATCGACCACATTATTGAATATATCGGCGAATCTGTTATTATATCGACCACATTTTAGAATATTTCGACCAACTTGATAAAATGGGGAAACAGTTTAAATTCATGATGTTTAATTAGCCATTACTTTTCTAATATGCAAAAAAAGAACAGCCATTACAGCTGTTCTTTCATGTGCCCGGCGGCGTCCTACTCTCACAGGGGGAAACCCCCAACTACCATCGGCGCTGAGAAGCTTAACTTCCGTGTTCGGTATGGGAACGGGTGTGACCTTCTCGCCATCGCCACCAGACTATTTGGTTTGAGGAAAATTATTTTGCTTGCGCAAAAACTTTGTTCCCTCAAAACTAGATAATGTGTAAGAAGAATTTAGAAGAACGAGTAATCTAATTTGGTTAAGTCCTCGAACGATTAGTATCAGTCAGCTCCACACGTCACCGCGCTTCCACCTCTGACCTATCAACCTGATCATCTTTCAGGGTTCTTACTAGCTTGCGCTATGGGAAATCTCATCTT
>NZ_QTKX01000004.1 GCF_018424685.1 Mesobacillus boroniphilus | reverse complement strand
GCAAGCTAATGAAGATCCGCTCGACTTGCATGTATTAGGCACGCCGCCAGCGTTCGTCCTGAGCCAGGATCAAACTCTCCAAGAAAGAGTTATGAGTTAGCTCATAAAGTTAAAACGTTGGCTCATGTTCTTCTATAATAGAAGTCATGATAATTTATTGTTTGTTGACGCTTGTTTGTTTAGTTTTCAAAGAACAATTATTGTCTTGCCGCTCAGAAGCGACCTTCATAATATAACATGTGACCGAATTAATGTCAACCACATTTTTTATTATTTTTACCGCTTATTCACCGTATAACCGGTGGCTCAGCAGCGACGTTTATTAATATAACAGGATAATTTATTTCCGTCAACAAAAATTACGAAAAAAGTTTTCTTATTGTTTATTAACCTTTATACATGCTTTTCTTAGCCGGCATATACTTAAGGCATTCTTTTGGCGATGCTACTCTTTTAAAAAGCGAAAACAATATTTGATATCTTTCCTTCATTGATCTTTTTACTACATGATCAATACGATCATCCTTCAGATCGAATAGGATTTCATCCATTTCCCTTTTGATTAAGTATTCTAGCTCTTTCAGTTCTTTTTCATTGATCAGAACACCAAGCATACATCCACTCCTGTTCATTTTTCACATAGTGGTTGTAGTGTTATCTTTTTTCGGGATTTTTATAATCTGTTTTTTTATTATCATATCTTTTGGATTTGCGGAATAAAAATGAGACAAGGAGTGCATTGGACGAGGTGGTGAGAAAATGAATTTCTTTTATGTAATGAATGCGAAATCAATTAAAACAGCTTTTGTCATCGTAATTGCAGCCTTTTTTACAGCTTGGTTCTTTTACATGGAAAACATGGTCCAGATTCCTGCTTTTTCAGCAAAGGATGGCCCTAAAGCCATCTATAAAGGAGAAAAGGATTTAGCACTGACCTTCAATATTGGCTGGGGCGATGAAAAAGCGGAACCGATTCTTAACGTTCTTAAGAAAGAGAAAGCAGGAGCTGTCACCTTCTTCTTGTCAGGATCGTGGGCAGAAAGGCATCCCGACTTGGTAAACCGGATGGTGAAAGAGGGCTATGAAATTGGCATGCTGGGCTATGAGTATAAGGATTATACCGATCTTGAGGAAGATAAAATCAGACGCGATATCCTAAAGGCCCAGGAAGCATTTAAAAAACTCAATGTTAAGAATATTGAGTTGCTGCGCGCCCCTACTGGCCATTTTGATCAACGCACCTTAAAAATTGCCGAGCGACTCGGGTATACAGTCGTCCACTGGAGTCTTGATACAAAAGATTGGACGAATCCTGGTACTGAGGTAATTGCCGAAAATGCTGCAAAGGCAAAAAAGGGAGATATTCTGTTAATGCATGCTTCTGACTCAGCTAAACAAACAGCTGAAGCACTGCCTCTGGTTTTAAAAGATATCAGGTCGAAAAATTTGAAGATGGTCACGGTTTCAGAAATGGTCGCTAATGGTGACTCTAAATCTGCAGAAATAAAATAACCGTCCAACTATGCGTTGGACGGTTTTTTTTGTGCTTTTTTGTTTGTTTTTGCTTTAACCTTTTCTTCAAGGGCTTTTCGCTCTTCTAGTGATTTTTGGTTAAGCCTTTGCAAAACTAACAGCTGATAGGCATTGCATGCTAATAATGGAAATAGCATGAGATAAAGCCAGCTATGTTCGTTAACCCTTAAAACCGGCACCCATTCAATCACCGTTACGACAATCATGAAAAATAAAGCTGGGATAAAAGCTTCTTTATTGGTTTGCTTTACCTTCAGAAAAGACACAATGAGTCCAGTGACCAGGACTATTACCGCAAGGCCTATATATGACATGAGGCTCTCTCCGCTTTCCGCAAATGCGTTATAGCGCAAATAAACGAGGTCAAACAATACAAAGGCGATCAACAGGATTTGTACGGCATTCCATAGAGATTTGAAAATTCCAAGACCAAAACGGTGAACGGTTAAATACGCAAAGAAACCCATTTGGCTAAGAATACTAAATATAAGACCCACACCCATTAGCCATACTAAAATTGAAAGGAATTCAAGAATGTTAAAATCACTTAATAGTTGCTGGAATTCATCCCAGCGGACAATAAAACCAACCACAGCAGTTGTCACCGCTCCAACAACCAGGGTGGTGAGAAATAAATGTACCCAATTACGGCTTGTCACGATTTTTTCCCCCAAAAGAAAATTAAACTTCACCATTTGATTGTACCAATGCGGGTTTGAAAAATCTAGGTGTCGTTATTCGTGTATAACAATTTGTCATTTTACTCATCCTAAAATTAGGGCTGTCTATGTGAAAGGGGAATGGAAGATGAAAAAGATCATGAAATTTATACTCCCTGCAACCTTTTTACTTTTAGCTGCCGGCTGCGCTGCTCCAGCCGAGTCAGCAGGGGGGCAAGTCGATTATGAGGAAACAAAGAAAATGGTTGTCGACATCCTGAAGACTGACGATGGCAAAAAAGCGATTCAGGAAGTCATGGGTGACGATGGCATGAAAGAAAAGTTAATAATGGACCAGCCGGTCGTAATTGATACAGTTGAAAAAACTCTGACCTCCGAAAAAGGCATGGAGTTTTGGAAAAAATCCTTTGAGGATCCAAAATTCGCTGAGAGCGTTGCAAAAAGCATGAAGAAGGAAAATGAAAAGCTGTTAAAGGATTTGATGAAGGACCCAGAATACAAGGGCATGATGATGGAGGTAATGAAAGACCCGGAACTTGAAAAAGAATTGACCACATTGCTAAAAAGCAAAGAATACCGGGAACATTTGCAAAAAGTCATGACCGAAACTTTTGAAAGCCCATTATTCAAAGCGAAACTGCAGGCATTGATTGTCAAAGCCGCTGAGGAAATGCCAACCCAAAAGTCTGAAGGAGACTCCGAAGAAGGCGGCGGTGGTTCTGGTGGCGGTGGCGGCGAAGAATCAGGCGGCGGTTCTGGAGGTCAATAAATAAGGACAGGCCTTTTGTCAGCCCCGAAAGCGATCGAGCTGGATATTTTAAAAATAATTAACGAGCCTCTCCTGTTATGGAGAGGCTCGTTTTATTACCGAATAAGAAAGTATAAATTTACTTCGAGAATTGTCTAGCTCCAGGGCTGACCAAGGCGCTTGCGCTTTTCTTACTTCCCAAGCATTTGGATAACTTGCTGGGCAATATTCGTATAAATAGCGCCAATTTTATCGTCTTCCTGATAAATGGATGGTGCGAAGTCTTCTTCATTCCAGGTTGGCTGGCCTAATGGAAGTTTGCCTAACAGCTTGGTATTAAGCTCGTCCGCCAATTTATCGCCGCCGCCTTGTCCAAATACATATTCTTTTTCCTCAGTCAGCTTGCTTTCAAAGTAAGACATGTTTTCAATGACACCAAGGATTTCATGTTCTGTTCGAAGCGCCATCGCACCTGCACGCGCCGCAACGAATGCCGCCGTTGGATGAGGTGTAGTAACAATGATTTCTTTACATGATGGCAGCATGGTGTGTACATCCAATGCTACATCCCCTGTTCCTGGTGGCAAGTCCAATAGGAGATAATCCAGCTCTCCCCACTCTACTTCATTGAAGAAGCTGTTCAGCATTTTGCCGAGCATCGGTCCGCGCCAGATGATTGGTGCGTTATCTTCCACAAAGAATCCCATAGAGATGACTTTTACTCCATGTCTTTCAACTGGGATGATTCTTTCTCCTCTTACAACCGGACGTTTCGTGATGCCCATCATGTCAGGAACACTGAAACCGTAGATATCCGCATCAACAAGTCCAACTTTCTTGCCTAAACGGGCAAGAGATACTGCAAGGTTCACGGATACAGTAGATTTCCCTACCCCACCTTTTCCGCTCGCGATTGCAATGAACGTTGTTTGGCTATTAGGAGATAGCAGGCCTTCCTCTTCTTCAGGAGCCGCTGTCTGGAATTTTGAAAGAGCTTCTGCTGGCAGTTCAGAGAATCGCAAGCCCACAGATGCCGCTCCAGCGCTTTTTAAAATATTGACAATTTCCGTTTGTAGCTGCAGTTGTTCTGCAGTACCTGTTTTTGCGATGGCAATTTTAACGCTTACATGGTTCTTCTCTTCTTTAATCTTGATTTCTTCGATTGCATTTATCTCTTCGAGTGTTTTATGTAAAAATGGTTCTTTAAGGTCCTTTAAACTTTCACGCACCTTAGCTTCAGTTAACATAATGACACCTTCCTCTGTAAATATTTTATCTCTAAAGACAGTATAACATATTGATAAAATACCTAAGTGTTAAACCTATCACACATTTCTGAAAGATTTTTTCACCAGAACAAAAAGCGCAAGCGCCTCGTTCAGCCCCGACAAGCGCTGGAGGGCCGGCCGGTGAAGTCGTTCTTCGACTTCATTGGGTGGACCGAAGCGACTCGAGGGGCTAGGCGCTGGAGCTGGATTAAGAACCCTACATGTAGTTATCCACAACTAAATAATTTTATAATTTCCTAAACAATAAAGAAAAGAAGGATCCAGGACCCTTCTTTATTTTTCCCAAAATTTCTGTTCATCTGTAAAGTATCGGAGCATGCCGTCGTAAATGGAGGCAGCTACTTTCTCCTGATAAGCTTCATCTCTCAAGTTTGCGGCTTCCTGAGGATTGGATAAAAACCCTATTTCGACCAAAACTCCGGGTTTATTGGTATGCTTCAATAAATAGATACTGTTCGCCGCCTTTGCATCCCGATCTGTATTTTGAAGGTTTCGTCGTAATTCGTCCTGGATTAGTTTGGCGGCTCGTTTGTTTTCTTTGTAATTTGTAGCGTAGAACGTCTGCGCTCCCTTCCATTTTGATGATGGGATTGCATTCAAGTGTATCGTTGCAAAAAAATCGGCCTCGGACTCGTTAATCAAATCCAGGCGTCTTTTTAAATCCTGGACCTTTCGCTTACTGTAGCCCTTGAGGCCTTTATCCGCGAGGTCTATATCTTTTTCGCGCGTCATGATGACGAGGGCTCCTTGCTGCTGGAGGTAATCCCGCAACTTCAAGGAAACATTAAGCGCGATATCTTTTTCAAATGGTTCTTCTTCCCCTGCCCCCGGGTCTACCCCTCCATGTCCTGGGTCAAGATAGATGATTTTCCCCGAAAGCGGCAGGTTCCATGATTCCCAAGAATCATTCTCGGTAAAATCATACTGCAGTATAAGGAACAGCACGGCAAGGCCGGCTGCAAATAAAACTATTTTAAATTTCTTCAGCATGTTCTAAACCATCCTTCCCAGCTAGTCCCTGATAATAAACTATATGGGACAGGTCGGCGGTTTAGAACAATTGCTGTTAATGCAGTCTCATCTTATATTTCTTTTCACCCTTCATGAATCCTTCTCTCCACCAGCTGTCAACATACTGTTCGCACAAATAATAAAGCTCTTCTGAACCGACTCCTTCTTCACCCTTTCCCCAGAAAAGGAAAAAGTTATATAAGGTGTCAATCAAATGCCGCTCTTCTTTTTCACAGCGGGGCTTAACGGCCTCTATTGGTTCACCGAAGTATCCAAAACGGCTGAACTTGGCACCCAGTAAATATGCTTCTATAGCTACATCGTAGCAAGCTTCTTCGATTCCTGAATTCATGATGAGATTCGAGGTCAGCCTTGATGAGCCGAAATATTGTTTCACCCTGGTTTGCAGGATGTTAATTGATAATTCACGGAGCATCGATCGCTCATATTTCACCTGTTTTTGTTTTCTTTTATCTATAAATGTCGTAACGACGTTCAAAGTAATCTCACCCCTTAGGAAGTAGTGTTTAACCTACGGAAGGGTGTAATGCAATATCCACGGACGATTCCTTTTCCAGTTTTCTCAGACGTTTACAGAATAAAATCACGGTATTAACATTAGGATGAAATGCCTAATTATGGATAGTCATTTCTAGTAAATACACTACTAACGGTACTGTTAAAAAATAGTCAGAATTGTTAGACTTATAATTACAACTAGAACTCGCTTCAATTTTATCTCTAAGGAGGGAAAGAAATGGAGCAAGGTGTTCGTGTTATTCCTTATACTGTAATTGATGAAGCAGAGGAAATCAAAGAGGTGCCAAAAGGCGTTGAGCTAATCCAGGCACCCAAGCTTTGGAACGAAACAAAAGGAAATGGAATGAAGGTTGCTGTTTTGGATACTGGCTGTGAAACAACACACCCTGATTTAAAGGACCGAATTATCGGCGGCAGGAATTTTACAGATGATGACCGCGGCAACCCTGATCTTTATAATGACTATAATGGCCACGGTACACACGTCGCAGGCACGATTGCCGCACAGGAAAATGAGTCAGGCGTTATCGGTGTCGCGCCAGAGGCGGGTCTTTTGATTGTAAAAGTGTTGAATAAGGCTGGTTCTGGCAAATATGAATGGATTATCAACGGAATTCTCTATGCCATTGAGCAGGAAGTAGACATTATCTCGATGTCGCTGGGAGGGCCAGCTGATGTTCCTGAATTGCATGAGGCAATACAAGCCGCTGTTAATAAGAATATCCTTGTAGTATGTGCCGCTGGCAATGAAGGTGATGGCGACGATTCTACTAATGAATTTGCTTACCCTGGTGCTTATAACGAAGTCATCAGTGTTGGAGCAGTGAACCTTGAAAGAGGTTCATCCGATTTTACCAACTCACATAATGAAATTGATGTCGTGGCTCCGGGTGAGCGCATCACTTCTACCTATCTAAATGGAAAATATGCGACCTTGAGCGGAACTTCGATGGCTGCTCCGCACGTATCCGGTGCCCTGGCATTGATCAAGACTCTTGCAAAAGCCCAATTTGAGCGAGAGCTGACAGAACCCGAATTGTATGCGCAACTGGTCAAGCGGACTGTGCCGCTCGGTAACTCGCCAAAGCTGGAAGGCAATGGACTCGTTTATCTGACTGTGCCAGAGCACCTTGCTGATATCTTCGACCAGAGCTTCAAAACGATGGTGATGGATGCGATATGATCCTGTCTGCTAGTGAGGCGTATATTCATAATATCGAGAATAAAACATATTATGATGCAGAGCTGGACACTCGGAGACGTCAAGAGTATTACTGTGATATTGCTTTAACATTAGAAGAGCTCCATTCGCTGCTGGTCAAAACTCATACATCCCATTTGAAGTATTCGCCTCATGAGTACGTTTATCCATGGGTGGATTTGCAGGAAAACCTTCAGTTGAAGAGCCTTTACTCTGGGCAGAATCTTGACCCAGTGGAGGTAATTGAGGAGGATCTGCGGCTCATAAATACTTTGAAAGAAGGAGGCTTCATAGCCAGTTCCGAGATACTTTTCAATACCGAACATGTTGTGCCCCAATCCTGGTTTGATGGCGATGAGCCAATGCGAGGCGATCTCCACCACTTGTTCGCCTGTGAACCTGGATGCAATAGCATGCGGAGCAACCTTCCCTATCACGATTTTGAGTCCTATGATCCCGAGTTTGCCGTTTCTGGAATAAGGACAGGCTGTGGCATGGTGGAATCAGGGCAATTTGAACCTGAGTATGGTAAAGGTATTGTTTCGAGAGCCGTGTTTTATTTTGCTTTAAGATATAAGGATGTCACCAAACTTGATACTCTAATGGACTTTGAGCTTCTGCTTAGATGGCATCAAGAGCATCCTGTTACTCTATACGAAAAGCATCGGAATGCAGCCATCCAGGAACTCCAGGGAAACCGAAACCCTTTTATTGATTTTCCGGAATTAGCTGGAGTCATGATTGCTCTATAGAAGAAAACCGCCTGATAGCGTACAAAGCTTAGGCGGTTTTTGCTGTAAATTCATGTGCTATTTGCTATTTATAAGGATTGCAGCGGTTCTCCTTTTACCCTTTTCGCTTCCCCCCCCGCGGTACCGGGTAATGCACAGCTTCCACTCCTGCACTTTGCCTCCCTCCAATACCTAAAATGATTTTCCTCTAATTTACTATTAAGGATATTGTGGAATTTTCACCAACAGGGCAAGCTAATCCAGAATAAAGATGAAGGGATGGATTTCTATGTCTATGGAATGGTTCGATCGTGTAGTTGGAGAGCTGCAGGATCATCTTGAGTCTATTTGCGAAAAATATGATCAGGAAGGTCAGATGGCTGTTGAGAGAGGCTCGAAGCATCCAAGGATTCAGTTCTTTGTGGATTATGCAGATGGGGAAAGAGACTATTTCTATATATTATATTTCGATCCGCATAATGAGGAATTCTACACGGAAACCATTGATGAAGACCTGGAGCAGCCGGCGCGTGTCATTCTTTCAGATATTGATGATATTGTCGATGCGGTTCACAACGGTTTCCACGATTACATAAACGATGAAGAGGACAATCTCGATGTCGTTTATGCAACGGAGGATGACGACACATTATATTATGAAGATGACGGAATCGATGAGGATGATGAGCTATACGTTACGGAGTTTATAGACGATGACGATATCCTCGAGGAAATCGATGTCGATTGGGAAACACCTGAGGTCACAGCCTTTTTGAAGCAGGATGAAGTCGAGGTTACCTACCAGTTCGGCCTTGTCGAGGAAACGGGAGACGGAGTCCTCCGCCGCATCAACCGGATTTGGACCGAGGATGATGAAATGGTTAAAGACGAAACGAACTTTATTTTCACAAAGGAAGAGGCACCTACTATCATCGCGATGATTGCTAGCCATATGGAATCCATGCAAGGATACGAGGGTTAAAGCATTTAGGCGGGGGCATAGAATGATGCCTCCGCCTTTTTGGGCTGGTTTCTCATCGCTTTTTGCTTTTCGGAGAACAAAATAACCAACATACTCATTGATCCAACTTACTTTCAGAAAAAAAACAGCAATAATTGCAATACAAACAGCTCGTCAACAACTGTTTATTACACTTGAAAAATTTTATTCACGCTTTTCACAATTTTATTGGCGCTTTTCACAATTTTATTGGCGCTTTTCACAATTTTATTGACGCTTTTCACAATTTTATTGGCGCTTTTCTAATTTTATTGGCGAAAATAATTTTTTATTGGCGAAAATCGAATTTTATTGGCGAACTAGAAATTCCGTGTGTTTTTTTCCAGTTAACCAGCAAATCCTCTCGGAAAGTCTTTCACACACAGATTAATACTGAGCGTTATTACCAAATCCGCTCAGTCACAGAACAAAAAGCGCAAGTGCCTCATTCAGCCCCGACAAGCGCTGGAGGGCCGACCAGTGAAGTCGTTCTTTGACTTCATTGGGCGGACCGAACTCGAAAAGCGGAGGCGACTGCCCAACTCCGACATGCGCTGGAGGGCCTGACAGTGAAGGCGTTCTTTGACTTCATTGGCAGGATCGAAGTGTCTCGAGGAGTTAGGAGCCGCAGCTAGACAAGCGACTAGAGGGGCTAGGCGCTGTAGCTAGATTAAGAAGACTACTTGTAGTTATCCACAAATAAATAAATTTTATATTTCCTAAAAAATAAAAAAGACCCCCAACCAAAAGGTTGAGAGTCTTCCGAAGCGTAGAAATTAACGCTTTGAGAACTGAGGTGCACGACGAGCGCCTTTAAGACCGTATTTCTTACGTTCTTTCATACGAGCGTCACGAGTCAGTAGTCCAGCACGCTTAAGTGTTGGACGGAATTCTGGGTCAGCTTGAAGTAACGCACGAGCGATACCGTGGCGGATTGCGCCAGCCTGGCCAGTGTATCCACCGCCATTTACGTTAACGTGGATATCGTAGCTTCCTACAGTTTCAGTAGCAACAAGCGGCTGCTTAACTACTTCACGTAGAGCTGCGAATGGGATATAATCTTCAATTTCACGATCGTTGATTGTAATTTTTCCAGTGCCTGGTACTAAACGAACTCGTGCAACGGAGCTCTTACGACGACCGGTACCGATATATTGAACCTGTGCCAAGTTAATTACCTCCTTAATAATTATCCGCGAAGTTCGTAAACTTCAGGTTGTTGTGCTTGATGTGGATGCTCGTTACCAGCATATACATGAAGCTTTTTAAACATTTGGCGTCCAAGAGAGTTCTTTGGAAGCATGCCTTTGATTGCAAGTTCAAGCATCTTTTCAGCGTAGTTCGTACGCATTTCAAGAGCTGTTCTTTGCTTCAATCCACCTGGGTGCATTGTGTGGCGGTAGTAGATTTTATCAGTAAGTTTCTTACCAGTAAGTTCGATCTGTGAAGCGTTGATGATGATTACGTGATCACCAGTGTCAACATGTGGTGTGAAAGTTGGTTTATGTTTACCACGTAGAATAGCTGCAACTTCAGTAGAAAGGCGACCTAGAGTCTTGCCTGCAGCATCAACTACGTACCATTTACGCTCGATATTGTTGGCATTTGCCATAAACGTTGTACGCATGAGTTTCCCTCCTAAATAGTCAAAAAAAAATCAAGTTCATTTTTGGTATATTTTCAAACACGATAAAGCTCTTCCGGGGCTGATCGTGGGTTTAAAATACATACATATGATATCTTAACCTGTGGTTGAGAGATTGTCAACACCAGGATTAGTTGTCATATCGTTTTTTTATAATTTATTTTCGAATTGATGATCTTCTCCGTCATAAAAAACCTTCCAAAGGTACAGTCCGTGTCCAGGAGCAGTCTTGCCGGCCTGGGTGCGGTCTAGGCCTCCGAGCAGCTGCAGCATGCTGTCGGCTGCTCTCTTGCCTGTTCCTACCTCTAGCAATGTCCCTACAAGGATCCTTACCATATTGTACAAAAATCCATCTCCGACAAACCTGAACACAAGCAAGCCTTTCTCTTCGTAAAAATCGATTTCCTTCAACGTCCTGACCTTGTCCTCTACTTCTGTTTTGGCTGAGCAAAAACTAGTGAAATCATGTGTCCCTATAAGCTGTTTGCTAGCTTCCCTCATCGCGTCAGGATCAAGTTCATACTGGAACTGGTAGGCATAATTCCGCTGGAAAGGATCCCGGTGCTTAGATAGCAGCAAAAAATAACGGTACTCCTTGCCAACTGCGTCAAAGCGCGCATGAAAATCCGGTCTGGTAATTTCAACTGAGCTAACGGCAATATCATCTGGCAATAATGAATTAAGGGCGATTTGCCACCTGGCAGGCTCAATTTCGAGCGTTGTATCAAAATGGATAACCTGGCCGCGGGCATGTACTCCTGCGTCTGTACGACCTGATGCACTGACCCTGATGCTTGTACCCTTATTCAACTTTTCCAGCACCTTTTCCAACTCACCCTGGACAGTCCTTTTGGCAGGTTGTACCTGGTAGCCGGAAAAACCGGTGCCATCGTATGAAATTGTGCATTTAATTCGTGGCATAATGATTACCCTCTTAAGACAATTAATAGAACCGTGACTGCAGCCAGGAACAGAATCAGCAAAGTATCCGGCAGGCCCCATGTCAGCTGGCGGTATTTTGTTCGTCCTTCTCCGCCCTTATAGCCACGTGCTTCCATTGCGATTGCGAGTTCCTCAGCCCGCTTGAACGAACTGATGAATAGCGGGATCAGCAATGGGACAATTGCTTTGATTCGCTCTTTGATCGGACCGCTGTTATACTCCACTCCCCTGGCAGTTTGAGCCTTCATGATTTTGTCGGTCTCCTGCATGAGCGTCGGAATGAACCTCAAGGAAATCGACATCATCAACGCCAACTCATGGACGGGGAATTTGAACTTCTTTAAAGGATTCAGCAATGTCTCCAGTCCGTCCGTGATTTCGATTGGAGTAGTGGTCAAGGTCAATAGTGACGTGATCAAAATCAGCAGCAGGAACCTTAGTGAAATGAAGATCCCCTGCCTTAGCCCTTCTTCATATATTTTCAGCCATCCCAATTCGAAGATGACATCGCCTTCTTTTGTCATGAAGATATGGAGCAGGAACGTGAAAATCACCAGCAAAAATACCGGCTTGAGCCCGCCGTATAAAAATCTTAGCGGAACCTTTGAGAGCCCTACCATAATAAGAGTATAAGCGGCCAAAACTCCATACGTAACTACATTGTTCGCGATAAAAACGACGATGACGAACAGGAAAACGGTGATCAACTTGGATCGCGGATCCACCCGATGAAGGATGGAGTCTCCCGGCACATAACGGCCAAAAATCATTTTCTCCATCATTGTGGACCGCCCCCTTCCATAAACTCTGCTACCATTACAGCGAGTTCTTCCTCGGAAAGGCTGATTTTGCTAAATTTAGTTTTGAAAGCTTCTTCGATCTTTAACTGCAATCCAACTACTTCGGGTACATCGAGGCCCAATTCAATCAATGCCTTGGGATCCGAGAAAATATGGTCAGGAGTTCCTTTTGTAAAAACCTTCCCTTGATGCATGACAACTATTTCATCCGCATAGCGGGCAGCATCTTCCATGCTGTGGGTAACGAGAACAGTAGATAAATCTCTTTTTTTATGAAGTGAATAAAATAAGTCCATAATTTCTTTGCGTCCGCGTGGATCCAGCCCCGCAGTAGGCTCGTCCAAAACAATGACCTCTGGCTCCATTGCCAGTACTCCAGCAATCGCCACACGGCGCATTTGCCCGCCTGAAAGATCGAATGGTGATTTTTCAAGGATTTCTTCAGGTAATCCGACCAGATTGATTGCGGTTCTTGCCCGTGCCTTCGCTTCCCGCTCAGTAACGCCAAAATTCATCGGGCCAAACATAATATCTTTTTCGACCGTCTCCTCGAATAACTGGTGTTCCGGGAACTGGAAGACAATGCCCACCTTTTCGCGGACACCCTTCAAATTTTTCTCTTTCCTGCCAGCCTTGATTTCCCTGCTGCCGATTAGTACAGAGCCTTTAGTCGGTTTCAATAGAGCATTCAAGTGTTGAAGGACTGTAGACTTCCCTGAACCCGTATGGCCAATAACCGCAAGATACGTTCCGGAAGGTATATCGATGGATACATCTGAGATAGCGAGGCGCTCGAATGGCGAATCAGCCTGGTAACGATATTCTACATTTTTGAGTGAGATGTCCATAATTCCGTCACCAGCTCTTCTTCTGTTAAATAAGATTTATTAAGGGCAATTCCTTTTTCACGCATGATCTTGCTCATTTTTACAGGGAAGGGAATATCCAGCCCCAGCTTAATCAGCTCTTCATCCATTTCAAAAATTTCCTCGGGGGTTCCTTCACGGTATAGCTCCCCTTTGTTCATGACAATGATCCTATCAGCTTTCGCAGCTTCTTCAAGATCGTGGGTAATCGAAATGACCGTTATGTTCTCACGATCTTTCAGCTCACGAATGGTTTCTATCACCTCTGCACGGCCTCTTGGATCGAGCATGGATGTTGCTTCATCCAGAATAATGATTGACGGCTGCAATGCCAGGACACCCGCAATGGCAACACGCTGTTTTTGGCCGCCAGACAGATGGTGCGGCTCTTGATTTAGAAAGGTTCCCATATTGACTTTATCAAGTGAAGACTGCACGCGCTCTACCATTATTTCTCTTGGTATGCCGTGATTTTCCAGACCAAAAGCCACATCATCCCTAACCGTCGTTCCAACAAACTGGTTATCAGGATTTTGAAAAACCATTCCTACATTTCCTCTGACATCCCAAACTGTATCCTCTGACAAAATGATCCCACATACCTCAATCGAACCTTCGTGCGGAAATTGAAGGCCGTTCAAAAGCTTTGCAAGCGTCGATTTTCCAGAACCATTATGCCCGACAATCGCCAGCCACTCTCCTTCTAAAATATCAAAGCTGATATTTTTTAATGCGGGAGTCTGCTGCCCTTCATAACTGAAAGATACTTTTTCAATTCTAACTAAGGGTTTACTCATCTCCGCCCTCCTCTCAACTCTTCTTAACTGACTCTTCTCTTTATATTTGCCATTGCTATTATACAAAAATATCTTTGTATATAAAAAAAGCCTGCACCTCTCCCCGGGCGGAAGCAATCCGCAAACTGCAGGTCCTTAAAGGCCTGGGGGAGAAGTGCATGAGCTAGACGAGACAGGCAGAACAGCTCCGGTTAAAAAATAGATGAACCATCTATCCCTTAGCGATTCAGGAATGGCCTGAAGTAACCGGCCGATGGGGCCAGTGAACTCTTCTTTCCTAGTGGCCTGCTCATCATAACGCTCGTTTTGGCTTGTGCTGCTTTTTTAGTTTTCGACAGATACTGTAAATAAGAAAAAAAGGGGATGAAACAAGTTTGTATAAACTGTCCATCGCCCTTGCTCGAGTGTTTAATGGTATTAAACTAACTCGATAATTACCATTGGCGCACCGTCACCGCGGCGTGGTCCAAGTTTCATAATACGAGTGTATCCACCTTGACGCTCAGCATAGCGTGGAGCGATGTCAGCGAATAATTTTTGAACTGCATCCTGGTTTGTTTCAGCGTTTGCAACTTCGTTACGAACCCAAGCAGAAGCTTGACGGCGAGCGTGAAGGTCTCCGCGCTTTCCAAGAGTAATCATTTTCTCAACAACTGAACGAAGCTCTTTCGCACGTGTTTCAGTAGTTTCAATACGCTCATTGATAATCAAATCAGTTGTTAAGTCACGTAGCATTGCTTTACGCTGGGCACTTGTGCGTCCTAACTTTCTGTATCCCATGAGTGTTTCCCTCCTTTGTTGAAGTCATAAGCCGGCAGTTTTAGTACTGACAGCAAAATGCCTAGTTAATCTGCATTAACTAGTCATCTTTGCGTAAGCCTAAGCCTAGCTCTTCTAGTTTTGCTTTTACTTCTTCTAGTGATTTTCTGCCAAGGTTACGAACCTTCATCATATCTTCCTCTGTCTTATGAGCAAGCTCCTGGACAGTGTTGATACCGGCACGCTTTAAGCAGTTATATGAACGAACAGAAAGGTCAAGTTCTTCAATTGTCATTTCCAGAACTTTTTCTTTTTGATCTTCTTCTTTCTCTACCATGATCTCAGCGTTTTGAGCTTCGTCAGTCAAACCAACGAAAATGTTCAAGTGCTCAGTCAGGATCTTTGAACCTAGTGCAATAGCTTCCTTAGGACCAGTGCTGCCATCTGTCCATACGTCAAATACCAGCTTGTCATAATTTGTCATTTGCCCTACACGTGTGTTTTCTACTTGATAAGATACGCGTGAAACCGGCGTATAGATTGAGTCGATTGGAATGACACCGATCGGCTGGTCTTCCCGCTTGTTTTGGTCAGCAGGATTGTATCCGCGGCCTCTTCTTGCAGTCAAGCGCATACGCAATGAACCTTTACTTGAAAGAGTAGCGATAGGAAGATCCGGATTAAGGATTTCAACATCACTGTCATGCGTGATTGCAGCTGCAGTTACTGGACCCTCACCCTGTAGGTCGATTTCAAGTGTCTTCTCTTCATCAGAGTAGATTTTCAACGCTAATTTCTTAACGTTTAGAATGATTGATGTTACATCTTCTACGACGCCTTCAATTGTTGAGAACTCATGAAGTACTCCATCGATTTGAATCGATGTGACAGCTGCACCTGGGAGTGAGGATAATAGGATACGACGTAAGGAGTTACCCAAAGTTGTACCATATCCACGCTCAAGCGGTTCTACGACAAACTTGCCGTACTTGGCATCATCGCTGATCTCAACCGTTTCGATTTTTGGTTTTTCTATTTCGATCATCAAATATACCCTCCTTCAAAACGTCGAAACCCCGGCAGGTTCTTACCTTACCGAAATTCCCCCATGTATACGTTCCCGTTTGTGCACAACAACTGGATTAATGATTTCTGTATACCTAGAAAATATTTGTATCATATCCCATTATAGACAGGACTACAAATTCTATACAGAAAAATTAAACACGGCGACGTTTTGGCGGGCGGCAGCCGTTATGTGGAACTGGAGTTACATCTTTGATTGCTGTAACTTCAAGACCTGCAGCTTGAAGAGCACGGATTGCTGCTTCACGTCCAGCACCTGGACCCTTAACAGTAACCTCAAGAGTTTTCAAGCCATGTTCCATTGAAGTTTTAGCTGCAGTTTCTGCTGCCATTTGTGCTGCGAATGGAGTGGATTTACGTGAACCCTTGAAACCAAGCGCACCTGCACTAGACCATGATAATGCATTACCATGTACGTCTGTAATTGTTACGATAGTATTGTTGAAAGTTGAACGAATATGCGCAACTCCACTTTCAATATTCTTTTTGACGCGGCGTTTGCGTGTATTAGTTTTACGAGCCATTTAAATGTTACCCTCCTTTACGGATTATTTTTTCTTGTTAGCTACAGTCTTACGTGGACCTTTACGAGTACGTGCGTTGTTCTTCGTGTTTTGACCGCGAACAGGCAAGCCACGACGATGACGCAAGCCACGATATGAACCAATCTCCATTAGACGTTTGATGTTTAATGAGATTTCACGGCGAAGGTCACCTTCAACCTTTAGTTTGTCAATGATATCACGGATTTTGTTAAGTTCCTCTTCAGTAAGATCGCGAACACGAGTGTCTTGAGAAACACCAGCATCAGCTAGAACCTTCTCAGCAGTTGATCTGCCAATTCCGTAAATGTATGTTAAAGCAATAACTACACGCTTTTCACGTGGAATATCTACACCAGCAATACGTGCCATCTAGATGCGCACCTCCTTTAAAATTATCCTTGTTTTTGTTTATGTTTAGGGTTTTCACAGATCACCATAACTTTGCCTTTTCTGCGAATAACTTTACATTTTTCGCAAATTGGCTTAACAGATGGTCTCACTTTCATTACTCTAACCTCCTTGATAGTACGGAGTCACGGTTTATTTAAAGCGGTAAGTAATTCTTCCGCGAGTCAAATCATATGGAGAAAGCTCTACTGTTACTTTATCTCCTGGCAGGATACGAATGAAGTGCATTCTTATTTTACCGGAAACATGAGCCAACACTGTATGACCATTCTCTAATTCTACCTTAAACATTGCATTAGGCAAAGTTTCTAATACTGTGCCTTCAATTTCAATTACATCATCTTTCGCCATAAACTGGTCTCCCTTCTTTATTCAAATCGTATTAAATCATATACTCCGCATTGACGGAATGTAGCTTCCTATTTGTGACACGTTCTAAGCAGCAAGCAATTGAGAATATCATTGAGAAATACTCAACCTTATGATTATAACATAAAGCTGGCATCCCGTCCGCATAGAAATCACATTTCCGCCTATTTAAAGACTAAAAACAGAACCAGACGGCCAATCACGCTGATCAGGCTTTTGTTAAAATCTCAAAACCAGTTTCTGTGATCGCGATTGTATGCTCAAAGTGGGCACACATTTTGCCGTCAACCGTTACAACAGTCCAATCATCGGCTAACGTATTAACATAGCGGCTTCCTGCATTCACCATCGGCTCTATACATAGAACCATACCTGGCTTCAGCCTAGGTCCTCTGTTAGGAGGTCCGTAATGAGGAATTTGCGGGTCCTCATGCAATTCTTGCCCAATTCCATGGCCGACATACTCACGAACAATAGAAAAGCCTTCTGATTCCACATACGTTTGAATCGCATGGGAGATGTTCGAAAGACGTTCCCCCGGCTTGGCTTCTTTCAAGCCTCTGAACAACGACTCCTCAGTCACGTCCAAAAGACGCTGGGCTTCTTCATCAATTTTTCCTACCGGGTAAGTCCATGCAGAGTCCCCGTGGTATCCGTTGTACTTTGCTCCGATATCAATACTGATGATGTCGCCTTCATTCAAAACCCGTTTGCCAGGAATCCCGTGAACTAGTTCGTTATTAACTGATGCACAGATGCTGCCGCGAAAACCATTATAACCTTTAAAAGAAGGAGTTGCACCTTGTTTGCGGATGAAATCCTCGGCAATTGCATCCAGTTCTTTAGTTGTAATGCCAGGAGAAATATGCTTTTTCAGCTCCTGGTGAGTCATCGCTACAATGCGACCTGCTTCTCGCATAATCTCTATTTCACGAGGGGTTTTACAAACGATCATTAATTTAAGCCCCCAAGCAATTCTTCGATATCAGCGAATACGACATCAATGTCTTGCTGACCGTTGATATTGCGTAAGTAGCCTTTATCTTCATAGAAGTTCAACAGAGGCTTTGTTTGCTGGACATTTACATCCAGACGGTTTTGAACAGTTTCAGCGTTGTCATCAGCGCGCTGGTAAAGCTCGCCGCCACAGCGGTCACAAACGCCTTCCTTTGCAGGAGGGTTGAACACAAGGTGGTACGTAGCGCCGCAGTTCTTACAAATCCTGCGTCCTGTCAAACGTTCCATTAGAATGCTTTGATCAACATCAATGTTGATGACAAAATCAATTTTTTTGCCAAGATCAGCAAGCATAGAATCCAGAGCTTCAGCCTGGGCAACTGTGCGCGGGAATCCATCCAAAAGGAATCCTTTTTCACAGTCAGCTTTGCTTAAGCGCTCACGGACAATCCCGATCGTTACTTCATCAGGAACTAGCTCTCCTTTGTCCATAAATGATTTTGCCTGTAATCCAAGTTCCGTTCCTTCTTTGATAGCTGCACGGAACATATCTCCTGTTGAGATATGAGGGATGTTGTATTTACCAACAATTTTATCGGCTTGCGTGCCCTTCCCGGCACCCGGAAGCCCCATCAGAACCAAATTCACAAGATTTCCCCCCTCAGTCTCTATTAAAGATTCAGGGAACACGAGTCCCCTAAATCTTATTTTATAAAGCCTTTATAATGGCGTTTTACAAGCTGAGCTTCAAGCTGCTTCATCGTTTCAAGCGCAACGCCGACTACGATCAGCAAGCTTGTTCCGCCAATCTGTACAGATTGAGGCAGACCAGCAAATTTAATGAAAAATACTGGCAGCACAGAGATTACTGAAAGGAAGATCGCGCCGACAAATGTCAGACGGTAAAGGACCCTAGTCAAGTACTCCTGTGTGTTTTTTCCCGGACGGATGCCTGGGACATATCCGCCTTGCTTCTTCAGGTTTTCGGCAACTTGTTCAGGATTTACCTGGATGAACGCATAGAAATACGTGAACGCAATGATCAATGCCACATAGACGATCATGCCGATCGGCTGTGTATAATCAAACGTCTTCTGAATCCAAAGTGTCACATCATTCGTGCCGAAGAACTGAGCGATTGTCGGAGGTGTTACGATAAACGAAATCGCGAAGATGACCGGGATGACACCAGCAGCATTCACTTTCAATGGAAGGTGAGTGTTCTGGCCGCCAACCGCGTTGTTTCCTGCGCTCATGCGTTTAGCGTACTGGATAGGTATTTTACGAGTTGCCTGCTGGATGAAAATAACACCAACGACAATTGCAATAACAGCCAATAGGATTAGCAGCATAGTCACGATACGAAGGAACAAAGCGTCTCCCGCATCAGAGAACTGCTGTGCATAAATCTGGTTGACCATTGTCGGAATACCAGCAACAATACCTGCAAAGATAATAATTGAAATACCGTTTCCTACGCCTTTTGCAGTGATCTGCTCACCGAGCCACATAAGGAATGCGGTTCCGGCAGTCAAGACCGTAGCAATCAGCAAGTAAGTAGCGATACCGGCATTTTGGATCAATAATCCGCCTGCCATATTGTTAAAGCCATAAGACATACCTAGTGCCTGGATAAAACCAAGAACGATCGTGAAATAGCGGGTAAACTGAGCTAATTTACGGCGTCCGACTTCTCCTTGTTTGGACCATTCAGTAAACTTTGGCACAACATCCATCTGCAAGAGCTGGATGATGATTGAAGCAGTGATGTACGGCATGATTCCCATCGCGAAGATAGAGAAGTTCTGCAGCGCACCGCCACCGAAAGTATTCAGCACACCGAAGACACTCATGTCATCCTGTGCTTTCAGAATATCTGCATTTACGCTCGGTACAGGAATAAATGTACCGAGACGAAATACAATCAACATTAAAAGGGTGAAGAGAATTTTATTTCTAATTTCACCCACGCGCATAAAATTGGAGATTGTCTGGAACATTAAATCACCTCAGTTTGACCGCCGGCAGCTTTAATCGCTTCTTCGGCTGCAGAGGAGAACTTATGAGCTTTAACAGTTAGTTTCTTTTCAAGGCTTCCTTTAGCAAGTACTTTAATACCTGCTAATTCCTTCCTGACAAGACCTGTTTCAATTAAAAGTTCTGGAGTCACTTCAGTTCCATCTTCGAATACGTTTAGAGCATCAAGGTTAACGACTGCGTACTCTTTGCGGTTGATGTTCGTGAAACCGCGTTTTGGCAAGCGTCGGAATAAAGGAGTTTGACCACCTTCAAAACCAGGGCGTACACCGCCGCCAGAACGAGCGTTTTGACCTTTATGACCTTTACCAGCAGTTTTACCTTGGCCAGAACCGATACCGCGTCCTAGACGCTTGCGTTCTTTACGGGAACCTTCTGCAGGCTTTAATTCATGAAGTTTCATGTTGGCACCTCCTTATTTTAAAAAGGATAAATTATTTTTCGTTTACAGTAACAAGGTGAGAAACTTTGTTGATCATGCCACGGATTGCTGCATTATCAACCTTCTCAACTGTTTGGTTAACTTTACGTAAGCCAAGAGCCTTAACTGTTTCGCGCTGATCTTGCGGACGGCCGATCAGGCTGCGAGTGAGGGTAATTTCTAATTTGTTAGCCATTTGATTTCCCTCCTTATCCTAACAGTTCTTCCACAGATTTACCGCGTAGCTTTGCTACTTCCTCTGCACGCTTAAGTTGAGATAGACCTTCTAGAGTTGCACGAACCATATTAATTGGTGTGTTTGTTCCTAATGACTTAGAAAGGATATCATGTACACCTGCTAATTCTAGTACCGCACGAACTGGTCCGCCAGCGATAACTCCAGTACCTTCAGAAGCAGGCTTCAGAAGGATCTCACCAGCACCAAAGTGTCCGATAACTTGGTGAGGAATTGTTGTACCAACCATAGGTACTTGGATTAGGTTCTTCTTCGCATCTTCGATAGCTTTGCGAATCGCTTCAGGTACTTCTTGTGCTTTACCAGTACCAAAACCGACATGACCGTTTTTATCTCCTACTACTACAAGAGCAGAAAAACGGAAACGGCGTCCACCTTTAACAACTTTTGCAACACGGTTAATCGTAACTACGCGTTCTTCAAGTTCAAGTTTGTTTGGATCAATACGACGCATCTTTTTGTGTCCCTCCTTTTTCTATTAAAATTCTAAGCCGTTTTCGCGGGCAGCATCAGCAAGTGCCTGGATGCGACCATGATAGAGGTATCCGCCACGGTCAAATACTACTGATTTATAACCTTTTTCTACAGCGCGCTTAGCGATCAATTCACCAATTTGCTTTGCTGCTTCCAGGTTATTGCCTTCAACATTAACTTCTTTATCTAAAGTAGAAGCACTCGCTAGAGTTACTCCCTTTACATCGTCGATTAGTTGAGCATAAATGTGCTTGTTAGAACGGAACACATTTAGACGAGGACGAGCTTCAGTTCCGCTAAGTTTCGCACGGACACGACCGTGTCTTTTACGGCGAGTAGCGTTTTTATCAGCCTTCGTAATCATTTACGTCACTCCTTTCGTTAACCTATGCGGCATTACTTACCTGTTTTACCTTCTTTGCGGCGTACATATTCGCCTTCATAACGAATACCTTTGCCTTTGTAAGGCTCTGGTGGACGTACGTCACGGATGTTAGCAGCTAATGCGCCAACACGTTCTTTGTCAGTTCCCTTTACAATCACCTTTGTGTTTGTCGGAACTTCGATCTCAAGGCCTTTTTCTGCCTCGATTTCAACAGGGTGTGAGTATCCTACGTTAAGTACAAGCTTGGTACCTTGCTTAGACGCACGGTAACCGACACCTACTAACTCAAGACCTCTTTCGAATCCTTTAGATACACCCTCAACCATGTTAGCAAGAACAGCACGAGTCGTTCCGTGCAATGCACGATGTTCCTTGTTATCAGTTGGGCGAGAGATGTTGATTACGTTCTCTTCGATCTTGATTTCGATGTCAGAGTGAAAAGTACGAGACAATTCACCTTTTGGTCCTTTTACTGTTACGTGATTGTTATCAAGAGTAACAGTAACACCAGCTGGAATTTCAATTGGTTTTTTACCTACGCGTGACATTTGTTGCACCTCCATTCATTCAGAAAAATCTATTACCAAACGTATGCTAAAACTTCTCCGCCCACTTGCTTAGCGCGAGCTTCTTTGTCAGTTAAAACGCCGTTTGAAGTTGATACAAGAGCAATACCTAAACCATTAAGTACACGAGGTACTTCAGTAGATTTTGCATAAACGCGAAGTCCTGGCTTACTGATTCTTTTAAGACCAGTGATAACACGCTCATTGTTTGCACCGTACTTCAAGAAGATACGGATGATACCTTGCTTATTGTCTTCGATATATTCAACGTCACGCACGAAACCTTCACGCTTAAGGATATCAGCGATTTCTTTTTTAATGTTAGAAGCAGGTACTTCTAATTTTTCGTGACGAACCATATTCGCGTTACGAATACGAGTTAGCAAATCTGCAATCGGATCTGTCATGACCATTTAATTTACCTCCTTCCAGAGCTTTCAGTTTTACCAGCTAGCTTTTTTCACACCAGGAATTTGTCCTTTGTATGCTAATTCACGGAAACAAATACGGCAAAGCTTAAATTTGCGGTATACAGAGTGCGGACGGCCGCAGCGCTCACAGCGAGTGTACTCTTGTACTTTATATTTAGGCGTGCGTTTTTGTTTCGCAATCATTGATTTCTTAGCCACGTTTTCGCCTCCCTCTTATTAGAGATTACTTTTGAAATGGCATTCCGAATTGTGTTAATAGTTCACGAGCTTCTTCATCAGTGTTAGCAGTCGTTACAATAACAATGTCCATGCCACGTACTTTATTTACTTTATCGTAATCAATTTCAGGGAAGATTAACTGTTCTTTTACACCAAGTGTGTAGTTACCGCGTCCGTCAAAAGACTTCTTAGAGATACCGCGGAAATCACGTACACGTGGTAAAGATACTGAAATTAACTTGTCGATGAATTCGTACATGCGCTCACCGCGAAGTGTTACTTTCGCACCGATTGGCATACCTTCACGAAGGCGGAAGCCAGCGATTGATTTCTTAGCACGAGTCACTACTGGCTTTTGGCCTGTGATTGTAGCTAATTCCTCAACTGCAACATCAAGAGCTTTAGCGTTGGCAACAGCGTCACCTACACCCATGTTGATTACGATCTTTTCAAGTTTAGGAACTTCCATGATTGACTTATAGTTAAACTTGCTCATAAGAGCAGGAGTAATTTCATTGTTGAACTTTTCTTTTAGGCGGTTCATCGATTGTACCTCCCTTCTTCAATAGACTATTTATCTAGAACTTCACCGGATTGTTTAGCAACGCGTACCTTCTTGCCGTTCTCGACAGTGTAACCAACTCGGGTTGGCTTGCCAGACTTCGGATCTAAAGGCATTACGTTTGATACATGGATAGGTGCTTCCTGGTTCAAGATTCCACCTTGTGGATTTACTTGAGAAGGCTTAGCGTGTTTTTTCACGATGTTGATTCCTTCAACAAGAACACGGCTTTGCTTTGGATAAGCTTCAAGGATGATCCCTGTTTTGCCTTTGTCCTTACCAGAGATGACCATTACTTTGTCACCTTTTTTTACATGCATCTGTGTGCACCTCCTTAAAGGCATTTGAAATAGATTATAGTACTTCTGGAGCTAATGAAACGATCTTCATGAAGTTGTTGTCACGAAGCTCACGTGCAACTGGTCCGAAGATACGAGTACCACGAGGACTCTTATCGTCACGGATGATTACACAAGCATTCTCGTCAAATTTGATGTAAGAACCGTCAGTACGGCGCATACCAGTTTTTGTACGAACGATAACTGCTCTGACAACGTCACCTTTTTTAACAACGCCACCTGGTGTTGCTTGTTTCACTGTGCAAACGATAACGTCTCCGATATTAGCAGTCTTACGGCCAGAACCGCCAAGAACCTTAATAGTAAGAACCTCACGAGCACCTGAATTGTCAGCAACTTTTAAACGTGTTTCCTGTTGGATCATGCGAGTAACCTCCCTTCGGAATAAACCTTAATCCGAACAATTAGATAATAACAGCTTTTTCCACCACTTCTACAAGGCGGAAACGTTTTGTGGCAGATAGCGGACGAGTTTCCATGATACGTACTACGTCGCCGATTTTTGCCTCATTTTGCTCATCATGAGCTTTGAATTTCTTAGAGTATTTTACACGCTTGCCGTATAAAGGATGCTTTTTGTATGTTTCAACAAGAACAGTAACAGTTTTGTCCATCTTGTCTGATACTACGCGTCCAGTATAAACTTTGCGTTGGTTGCGTTCACTCATTGTGAGAACCTCCTCTCAATTATCTGTTAACGCCGATCTCTCGTTCACGAATTACAGTTTTCATGCGAGCAATCGCTTTGCGTACTTCACGAATGCGAGCTGTGTTTTCAAGTTGTCCAGTCGCTAATTGAAAGCGCAGGTTGAATAGCTCTTCTTTTAATGATTTAACTTTTTGTTCAATTTCAGCAGTGGTAAGGTCACGAATGTCATTAGCTTTCATTAGATTCACCACCAATTTCTTCTCGTTTAACAAACTTGCACTTTACAGGAAGTTTGTGTGATGCAAGGCGTAATGCTTCACGTGCGATCTCTTCAGATACGCCAGCAACTTCGAACATTACTTTGCCTGGTTTAACAACTGCTACCCAACCTTCAGGAGCACCTTTACCAGAACCCATTCGGACTTCTAGAGGCTTTGCAGTATATGGCTTGTGAGGGAAAATCTTGATCCAGACTTTACCGCCACGCTTCATGTAACGAGTCATTGCAATACGGGCAGATTCGATTTGACGGTTTGTGATCCAAGAAGCTTCAAGAGCTTGCAAACCGAATTCACCGAAGTTTACTTCAGTACCGCCTTTAGCTTGACCGCGCATCTTGCCACGGTGTTGACGGCGATATTTAACGCGTTTAGGCAATAACATATTATTTGCCTCCTTCCTCAGTTTTCTTCTTCGTAGGAAGGACCTCTCCACGATAAATCCATACTTTAACGCCTAGCTTACCGTAAGTTGTATCTGCTTCAGCAGTAGCATAATCGATATCGGCACGAAGAGTATGAAGTGGAACTGTTCCTTCGCTGTAATGTTCTGAACGAGCGATGTCTGCACCGCCAAGACGGCCAGATACCATTGTCTTGATACCTTTAGCGCCAGCACGCATTGCACGTTGGATAACTTGCTTCTGTGCGCGACGGAAAGAAACACGGTTTTCCAATTGGCGTGCGATGTTTTCAGCAACCAATTTCGCATCGATATCAGCTTTTTTGATTTCAAGAATGTTTATATGAACACGTTTGCCTGTCAGTTCGTTTAGCGCTTTACGAAGTGCTTCAACTTCTGTACCACCCTTACCGATCACCATTCCTGGCTTCGCTGTGTGGACAGTTACATTCAAGCGGTTTGCAGCGCGCTCGATTTCTACTTTAGAAAGAGATGCATCGCGTAAACGCTTAGTGATGTACTCACGAACCTTAAGGTCTTCGTGTAAAAGATCAGCATAGTCTTTGCCTGCGTACCATTTTGACTCCCAATCACGGATGATTCCGACACGCAAACCGACTGGATTTACTTTTTGACCCACTGATTATCCCTCCTTCTTTTCTGATAAAACGATTGTAATGTGGCTAGTACGTTTGTTAATAGCACTTGCACGGCCCATAGCACGTGGACGGAAACGTTTCAACGTTGGTCCTTCGTTAGCGTAAGCTTCCGATACGACAAGGTTATTAACATCCATCTCATAGTTGTGCTCTGCATTAGCCAATGCAGACTTCAACACTTTTTCTACGATTGGAGAAGCTGCCTTAGGGGTAAGGTTTAAAATAGCAACTGCTTCACCAACTTGCTTTCCTCGAATTAAATCTAGAACTAAGCGAGCTTTACGAGGAGCAATACGAACTGTTCTTGCAACAGCTTTAGCTTGCATTTGGATGCCCTCCTCTCATTAACGTCTTGTTTTCTTATCGTCATTACCATGTCCTTTGTAAGTACGAGTTGGAGCGAATTCTCCAAGCTTGTGGCCTACCATGTCTTCAGTGACATAAACAGGTACATGTTTGCGACCATCGTAGACAGCAATTGTGTGTCCGATGAATTGTGGGAAGATCGTTGAACGGCGAGACCAAGTTTTTACAACTTTCTTGCCTTCAGTTTCATTTAACTTTTCGATCTTTGTGATTAAGTGCTCATCAACAAAAGGTCCTTTTTTTAAGCTGCGACCCATGATTGAACCTCCCTTCGTGATTGCCCTACGGTTCCCTCGAACCGTAGCCCAATCCCGTTATTTTTTACGACGACGTACGATAAACTTGTCGGATTTGTTTTTCTTTTTGCGAGTCTTGAATCCAAGAGTCGGCTTGCCCCATGGTGACATTGGTGATTTACGTCCGATTGGAGAGCGTCCTTCACCACCGCCGTGTGGGTGATCGTTAGGGTTCATTACAGATCCACGAACTGTTGGGCGCTTGCCTAACCAGCGTGAACGACCTGCTTTACCGATGTTGATCAATTCGTGTTGTTCGTTACCAACTTGACCAACAGTTGCACGGCACTCAGAAAGGATCATACGTACTTCGCCTGAGTTCAAACGAATCAATACATATTTGCCTTCTTTACCAAGAACCTGTGCAGAAGTTCCAGCAGAACGAACTAATTGTCCGCCTTTGCCAGGCTTCAATTCGATGTTGTGTACTACTGTACCAACTGGAATGTTAGCTAGTGGAAGAGCGTTACCTACTTTGATGTCAGCTGTTGGGCCAGACATTACTTCCATACCTACTACTAGGTTTTTAGGAGCTAGGATATACTTCTTTTCACCATCTACATAATTAATTAACGCAATGTTTGCTGAACGGTTTG
This sequence comes from Mesobacillus boroniphilus, assembly GCF_018424685.1. Taxonomy (NCBI): domain Bacteria; kingdom Bacillati; phylum Bacillota; class Bacilli; order Caryophanales; family Bacillaceae; genus Mesobacillus; species Mesobacillus boroniphilus. The sequence continues at coordinate 38,746 of NZ_QTKX01000004.1, read as the reverse complement.
GATCATACTCAATTGTGGCAACGCGTCCTGGAATGCCATCTTTTGTACGTTTAAAGTCGATGATTCTATACTGACGCTTATGGCCGCCACCTTGATGACGAACAGTTAACTTACCCTGGTTGTTACGACCGCCTTTTCTGTGCAACGGAGCAAGCAAGGATTTTTCCGGCTTGTCAGTTGTAATCTCAGCAAAATCAGATGCTGTCATATTACGACGACCGTTGGAGGTAGGTTTGTACTTTTTAATCGCCATTTCGTTTCCCTCCTCTTCTTATTGGTTTATTATACTTCGAAGAATTCGATTTCTTTGCTGTCTTGAGTAAGCTTAACGATAGCTTTACGACGTTTGTTTGTGTAACCGCCGAACTTGCCCATACGCTTGAACTTACCTTTGTAGTTCATGATGTTGACTTTTTCAACGTTAACGCCGAAAATAGTTTCAATCGCATCTTTAACTTGAGTTTTGTTAGCTCTAGTATCAACTTCGAAAGTGTACTTCTTCTCAGCCATTAGATCAGAAGAACGTTCTGTGATAACGGGGCGCTTAATGATATCGCGTGCATCCATTATGCAAGCACCTCCTCTACTTTTTCAACAGCTGCTTTTGTCATGATCAGCTTATCATGATTTAGAACATCCAATACGTTGATTCCCTCGGCAGTAACCACAGTTACTCCAGGAATGTTACGTGCAGATAGAGCGACGTTTTCTTCAAGACCTGCTGTTACGATCAATGCTTTCGTATTAACAGATAGACCATTTAGTACACTCTTGAATTCCTTTGTCTTTGGAGCTTCGAAAGCTAGGCTCTCAAGAACAAGGATGTTCTCAGCTTGTACTTTTGATGATAAAGCAGATTTGATCGCTAAACGACGAACTTTCTTAGGCAATTTATAGCTGTAGCTGCGTGGAACTGGTCCGAATACAGTACCGCCTCCGCGCCATTGTGGAGATCTGATAGATCCTTGACGAGCACGTCCAGTACCTTTTTGTTTCCACGGCTTACGTCCACCGCCCGCTACTTCAGAACGAATTTTAGTTTTATGAGTTCCCTGACGTAATGAAGCTCTCTGCATTACTACTGCTTCGAACATTACGTGGTTGTTAGGCTCAATACCAAATACTGAATCGTTAAGTTCGATTTCTCCAACTTGTGAACCAGCTTGGTTGAATAATGCTACTTTAGGCATACTAATTTCCTCCTTTCCTGTAAAAATTACTTAGCTTTTACAGCACCTTTGATTTTTAGAAGGGCTTTTCTAGCACCAGGAACGTTTCCTTTGATAAGAAGAAGGTTACGCTCTGCGTCAACTTTAACGATTTGCAGGTTTTGAACAGTGATCTGCTCTCCACCCATGCGTCCAGGTAGAAGTTTACCTTTGAATACGCGGTTTGGAGCAACAGGACCCATTGAACCAGGGCGGCGGTGGTAACGAGAACCGTGAGCCATTGGTCCGCGAGATTGTCCGTGACGCTTGATAGCACCTTGGAAACCTTTACCCTTTGAGATTCCTGTAACATCTACGATATCGCCTTCTGCGAAAATATCAACTTTGACTTCCTGACCAACTTCATATCCTGCTACATCGACTCCGTTGAATTCTTTTACGAAGCGCTTAGGAGCAGTGTTTGCTTTTGAAACGTGGCCTTTTTCTGGTTTGTTAGAAAGCTTTTCGCGCTTGTCTTCAAAGCCAAGCTGGATTGCTTCGTAGCCATCTGTCTCAGCAGATTTCACTTGAAGCACTACGTTTGGAGAAGCTTCTACAACAGTAACCGGGATAAGGTCGCCGTTTTCAGCAAATACTTGAGTCATACCGATCTTTCTTCCTAAGATTCCTTTGGTCATTTCAGTCACACCTCCTGTGAATTATAATGGTTTATTTATTAAAGTTTGATTTCGATATCTACACCTGATGGCAGGTCTAAACGCATTAGTGAATCGACCGTTTGCGGAGTCGGATTGATGATATCAATCAGACGCTTATGCGTACGCATTTCGAACTGCTCACGTGAATCCTTGTACTTATGCACCGCACGAAGAATTGTGTAAATTGACTTTTCTGTAGGTAGTGGGATTGGACCAGACACCGCCGCACCAGAACGTTTCGCAGTTTCAACAATTTTCTCTGCAGATTGATCAAGAATCCTGTGATCATAAGCTTTCAAACGGATACGAATTTTTTGTTTTGCCATTACTTTCCCTCCTTTTCGCCTATTTTAAAATAGACATTCTCCGCGAAAATTTCCCACACACTCGCCATGGCAAAGCGGCCGGGTGTGTCAGCAACCTTTCGCATCATCGCAGTCAAAGACCAACATTGTCTATTATACATAAAACATAACTCAAACGCAACATCATTTCTGCAATTTCATTATGTTTAACACACTTTTACTATTATAGCGGGGGTTAATGCATTTTACAAGGGGAGAAGAAGATTTCTAACTATTTGGACGTGGTGAAAAATATTCCTTTTGTTTAAAGGTTATATATATAGAAGAAACTGATTCAGATATCGTTTATAGGGAAGATAGTTAGTTGGTGAAACTGTTCTCCAGCAAGGGAAACTGTCACTTCTACATTTTTTTCCGGCTGTTATTACCCATGGCTGAGTTGTCTGGAGTGTTTACTCAGAGTTGCCAAGCTAAATGCAAATTTATGTGACCCGTAATCTTTTTTTCTTCCACGTTACGGGACAAAATTTACTATTAGTTGACGATAAACTATATTCCTCAACTTTTATGGGCTCATTATCGGGATATAAGTGACGATAAACTCTCTCCCTGCTTATTATAGGGAACGTTATGCTTTTTATATGGGATTGTAAGTTCACTTTCTACATTTGTTTGCAGAGTTTTGTTATTAAAATGGCACAGGTTTCTTAAATATGTTCTAGTCATACGAAAATTAATCAAAAAAAACAGCTGGATCGTCATCCAGCTGTTTTGCATTTTATTAAAATTACTCTTGAATTGAAGCTACAACGCCAGCGCCTACAGTACGGCCGCCTTCACGAATTGAGAACTTAGTTCCTTCTTCGATAGCGATTGGAGCGATTAGTTCAACAGTCATTTCGATGTTATCACCAGGCATAACCATTTCTACGCCTTCAGGAAGGTTACAAATACCAGTTACATCAGTTGTACGGAAGTAGAACTGTGGACGGTAGTTTGTGAAGAATGGAGTGTGACGTCCACCTTCTTCTTTTGAAAGAACGTATACTTCAGCAGTGAACTTTGTGTGTGGCTTAACAGAACCTGGCTTAGCAAGTACTTGACCACGTTGGATATCTTCACGAGCTACCCCACGAAGAAGTGCACCGATGTTGTCTCCAGCTTCTGCATAGTCAAGAAGCTTACGGAACATTTCAACACCTGTTACAGTTGTAGATTTTGGCTCTTCAGTCATACCGATGATTTCGATTACGTCACCGACTTTAACTTGTCCACGCTCAACACGTCCAGTAGCAACTGTTCCACGGCCAGTGATTGAGAATACGTCCTCAACAGGCATCATGAAAGGCTTGTCAGTGTCACGAGTTGGTGTTGGGATGTACTCATCAACTGCAGCCATAAGCTCAGTGATTTTTTCTTCCCATTCTGGAGCTCCTTCAAGAGCTTTAAGAGCAGAACCTTTGATAACTGGGATGTCATCGCCAGGGAAGTCGTATTCAGAAAGAAGGTCACGTACTTCCATTTCTACTAATTCAAGAAGTTCTTCGTCGTCAACCATGTCACACTTGTTCATGAATACAACAAGGTAAGGTACGCCTACCTGACGAGAAAGAAGGATGTGCTCACGAGTTTGTGGCATTGGACCATCAGCAGCAGATACTACAAGGATTCCGCCGTCCATTTGCGCAGCACCAGTGATCATGTTCTTAACATAGTCAGCGTGTCCTGGGCAGTCAACGTGTGCATAGTGACGAGTTTCAGTTTCGTACTCAACGTGTGCAGTTGAGATTGTGATTCCACGCTCGCGCTCTTCTGGAGCAGCGTCGATTTGGTCGTAACCGCGTGCTTCACCGCCACCTACTTTAGAAAGAACAGTAGTGATAGCAGCTGTTAGAGTAGTTTTACCATGGTCAACGTGACCAATTGTACCAATGTTAACGTGTGGCTTAGAACGATCGAATTTAGCTTTTCCCATTAGAAAAATCCTCCTTTAATTTATGAAAATTAAGTATATTTTAATGTGCTGTGAAATAGGATCCCTATTCCACAGCGTTATGCTTACATTAGTAGTTATACTTGATTAATAGGTGAAAATCAATTATTCACCTTTATTTTTTTTGATGATTTCTTCAGAAACAGATTTAGGAACTTCTTCGTAGTGGTCGAAGTGCATTGAGAATACACCGCGGCCTTGTGTGCTTGAACGAAGAGCAGTTGCATAACCGAACATTTCTGAAAGTGGAACCATCGCACGGACAACTTGTGCGTTACCACGAGCATCCATACCTTCGACGCGTCCGCGACGAGCGGTAATCATACCCATGATATCTCCAAGGTATTCTTCAGGGATAACAACTTCAACCCTCATGACTGGCTCAAGGATGACTGGCTTACACTTGGAAGCAGCATTCTTAAGTGCCATTGAAGCAGCGATTTTAAACGCCATTTCAGAGGAGTCAACATCGTGGTAAGAACCGTCAAACAGTCTTGCCTTGATGTCAACAAGTGGATATCCTGCAAGAACTCCGCGATCTAGAGCATCTTCAAGACCAGCTTGAACAGCTGGGATGTATTCACGTGGAACTACACCACCGACGATGCCGTTCTCGAATTCGAAACCTTTTCCTTCTTCGTTTGGAGAGAATTCGATCCAAACGTGTCCGAATTGACCACGTCCACCAGACTGACGTGCAAATTTACCTTCAACAGAAGCTGATTCGCGGAAAGTTTCACGGTATGCAACCTGAGGCGCACCTACGTTAGCTTCCACTTTAAATTCGCGCTTCATGCGGTCAACGATGATGTCAAGGTGAAGCTCACCCATTCCAGCGATGATAACCTGTCCAGTTTCCTGGTCAGTGTGTGCGCGGAATGTAGGATCTTCTTCTTGAAGCTTTTGCAATGCAGTTGTCATCTTGTCCTGGTCAGCTTTTGACTTAGGCTCAACTGATAACTGGATTACAGGCTCTGGGAACTGCATGGATTCAAGAATAACTAGAGACTTTTCATCACATAGAGTGTCACCAGTAGTTGTATCTTTCAAACCAACAGCTGCAGCGATGTCGCCAGCGTAAACCTTTGAGATTTCCTGACGGCTGTTCGCGTGCATCTGAAGGATACGTCCAATACGCTCACGCTTTCCTTTAGTTGAGTTCTGGACATAAGAACCAGACTCAAGAGTACCAGAGTAAACGCGGAAGAATGTTAACTTACCAACATAAGGGTCAGTCATAACTTTGAAAGCTAGTGCTGAGAAAGGCTCGCTGTCATCTGAATGACGCTCAACCACTTCATCTGTATCTGGAAGGTGACCTTGAATAGAAGGTACATCCAACGGAGATGGAAGGTAGTCGATTACTGCATCAAGCATCAACTGAACACCTTTGTTTTTGAATGCTGAACCACAGATAACTGGGTAGAACTCAACATTTGTAGTACCTTTACGGATTGCAGCTTTGATCTCTTCGACTGTAAGCTCTTCTCCGCCAAGATATTTTTCCATTAACTCTTCATCAAGCTCAGCTACCGCTTCAACTAACTTTTCACGATATTCTTCAGCTTGAGCCATATATTCTTCTGGAATTTCCCCAACAGTGATTTCTGTTCCAAGGTCATTACCGTAGAAGATTGCTCTCATTTCAACTAAGTCGATGATTGCTTCGAACTCATCTTCAGCACCGATCGGAAGTTGGATCGGGTGAGCGTTAGCTTGAAGACGATCATGAATAGTTGATACAGAGTATAGGAAGTCCGCGCCTAGCTTATCCATTTTGTTAACGAATACTACACGTGGAACTCCATAAGTTGTAGCCTGGCGCCAAACTGTTTCTGTTTGAGGCTCAACACCTGACTGTGCGTCAAGTACTGCTACTGCACCATCAAGTACACGAAGTGAACGTTCAACTTCAACAGTGAAGTCTACGTGTCCTGGTGTATCGATGATGTTTACGCGGTGTTCTTTCCAAGAAGCTGTTGTTGCAGCAGAAGTGATCGTGATACCACGCTCTTGTTCCTGCTCCATCCAGTCCATTTGAGAAGCACCTTCGTGTGTTTCGCCGATTTTGTGAATACGGCCAGTATAATAAAGAACACGCTCAGTTGTTGTTGTTTTACCAGCATCAATGTGAGCCATGATTCCAATATTACGAGTTTTTTCTAAGGAGAACTCTCTTGCCATTTGGTCTTTCTCCTTCCTAGTATGAATGTTTTTAGATTGAAGGTAATTCTACCAACGATAGTGAGCGAATGCTTTGTTTGCTTCCGCCATTTTGTGTGTATCTTCGCGCTTCTTAACAGAAGCACCAGTGTTGTTAGCAGCGTCAAGAATTTCGTTAGCAAGACGCTCTTCCATTGTCTTTTCCCCACGAAGACGTGAGTAGTTTACTAACCAACGAAGACCAAGAGTTGTACGGCGGTCTGCGCGCACCTCAACTGGTACTTGGTAGTTAGCTCCACCTACACGGCGTGCTTTTACTTCTAGAACAGGCATGATGTTCTTAAGAGCTGCATCGAATACTTCGATAGGCTCTTTGCCTGAACGCTCACGAATGATATCAAAAGCTGAATAAAGGATCTTTTGTGATTTACCTCTCTTACCATCGATCATCATCTTGTTGATCAAACGAGTGATAAGCTTTGAGTTATAAATCGGATCCGGCAATACGTCTCTCTTTGCAACTGGACCTTTACGTGGCATGTAATTTCCTCCTTTCAAAAAGGGTTATTAGTTTTGTTTGTTATTTCTTTGCTGCTTTTGGTCTCTTAGTACCGTACTTAGAACGGCCCTGCATACGGTTGTTAACACCAGCAGTATCAAGAGCACCACGAACGATGTGGTAACGTACACCCGGTAAGTCCTTTACACGTCCTCCACGGATAAGAACAACACTGTGTTCTTGAAGGTTGTGCCCGATACCAGGGATATAAGCTGTTACCTCGATTCCGTTAGTCAAACGTACACGAGCGTATTTACGCAACGCTGAGTTCGGCTTCTTTGGAGTCATAGTACCAACACGAGTACATACACCACGCTTTTGTGGAGATGAAACGTTAGTTTGTGCTTTTTTGAAGCTGTTGTAACCTTTATTTAGCGCCGGAGATTTTGACTTCTCCTCTTTTGAGCTACGTGGCTTGCGCACTAATTGGTTAATTGTAGGCATGTTTTTTTCCTCCCTTCACTTTTTGTGTAAGCCCACACATCCAGGTGGTTCATTTTTTTACAAAAAACAAAGTTCTTGCAGTTCACTGCAAAAACAGTTTTTACTTGGTAATCGCTACAGCTGAAGCTCCTACGGCAATCCCGCATGCCTTCCCTAATTTTTTCATAGAGTCGACATAAGTGATGGCGGTGTTCATTTCCCTGGCAGTTTGCAATAGATTCGCTGTCACTTTCATGTCAGCATCCTTCGCGATGACCAGTTCGATTACTTCGCCAGCCTTCAGTGCTTTCACTGTTTGCTTTGATCCTACTATTATCTTTTTAGCCTGAGCTACTTTTTCATAAGACATGATATCCTCCAAAGTAACCGGTAAATAGGAGCACCTTTGAAATATTAACACTTAGCGCAAGGGATGTCAACAACATCAATAAACTTTTTCGCTTAAATGTTCCTTTTATTCATAGATTAATTCTTTTTTCTTTAAAAAGGCGGCACTTTCTGCCGTGGCAGAGAGCACCGCGCTTCTTATTTATTCTACAGTGATTGCATCTTCGGCATTTTCTTCTTCCATTGAGATTGGCTCAGCTCTTCTGTAGCGCTGCATACCAGTTCCTGCTGGAACGAGTTTACCGATGATAACATTTTCCTTCAGGCCGAGAAGCTCATCGCGCTTGCCTTTGATCGCAGCATCTGTAAGTACTCTTGTTGTTTCCTGGAAGGATGCTGCAGATAGGAATGAGTCCGTCTCAAGTGATGCTTTTGTGATACCAAGCAATACTGGACGCCCTGTTGCTGGCATTTTCCCGTCAAGAAGTGCTTTGCGGTTAGCGTCAGTGAACTGATGGATCTCAAGCAATGTGCCTGGCAGTACATCTGTTTCACCAGCGTCGATCACCCTGATTTTGCGCATCATCTGGCGGACCATAACTTCTACGTGCTTGTCGCCGATTTCAACACCCTGCATACGGTATACCTTCTGAACTTCTTTCAATAGGTATTCCTGCACGGATTGAACATCTTTGACTCTTAAAAGTTCCTTAGGATCGATTGAACCTTCAGTGAGTTCCTGACCGCGTTTTACATGGTCATTTACAGCAACCTTCAGGCGTGCTGTATATGGCGCATTGTAAGTACGGCTTTCGATTTCACCCTGGATAACAATTTCCTGCTGACGGTCTTTTCCTTCGTTGATGCCAACAACGACACCTTCCAATTCCGAGATGACAGCTTGCCCTTTAGGATTACGTGCTTCGAACAATTCCTGGATACGCGGAAGACCTTGTGTGATATCGTCTCCTGCAACACCGCCGGTATGGAATGTACGCATTGTAAGCTGCGTACCTGGCTCACCGATTGACTGGGCAGCAATGATACCAACTGCTTCTCCCACTTCAACTTCCTGGCCAGTCGCAAGGTTACGTCCGTAACACTTCTTACATACACCGTGGCGTGTATTACATGTAAATGCAGAGCGAATCCACACTTCCTCGATTCCAGCTTCAGTTACTTCAACAGCCAAGTCTTCTGTGATCAATCCGTTTTCAGGTACAATCACAGCCTTTGTTTCAGGATGCTTTATCGCCTTTCTTGCATAACGGCCGATCAAACGCTCTTCTAAAGGTTCGATTACTTCGGTACCATCTTTAAGAGATTTGATAAACAAGCCCCTGTCTGTACCACAATCGTCTTCACGAACGATGACATCCTGTGCTACGTCTACAAGACGGCGAGTCAGGTAACCTGAGTCAGCAGTCTTTAGTGCTGTATCGGCAAGACCTTTACGTGCACCGTGAGTGGAGATGAAGTACTCCAATACTGTCAGACCTTCACGGAAACTTGACTTGATCGGCAACTCGATGATTCGTCCAGCCGGGTTGGCCATCAGACCACGCATACCAGCAAGCTGCGTGAAGTTGGACGCGTTACCACGGGCACCGGAGTCACTCATCATGAAGATTGGGTTTGAGTTATCAAGTGATTTCATCAGCTTAGCCTGGATATTATCCTTAGCCTGACTCCAGATGGAAATAACGCGATCATAACGCTCATCCTCGGTAATCAAACCGCGTCTGAACTGCTTAAGAACATTATCTACCTTAGTCTGTGCTTCTGAAATGATTTCCTGCTTCTCTTTAAGAACCACGATATCTGCCACACCAACCGTAATACCCGCTTTAGTCGAGTAAGTGAAGCCAAGTCCCTTCATACGGTCAAGCATTTTAGATGTTTCAGTGATTTTGAACTTCTTGAAAACTTCCGCAATGATGTTTCCAAGGATCTTCTTCTTGAATGGATCAACCAATTTCATGCTCTTGATAACTTCCTTGATATCCGCGCCTTTTTCAACAAAATACATTTCTGGAGTTTTCTCCTCAAGGTTTTGTTTTGAAGGCTCATTGATATAAGGGAATGAAGCTGGAAGGATTTCATTGAAAATCAGCTTTCCAACTGTCGTGATTAAGAGCTGGCCATTTTGCTCTTCAGTGAATGTCTGGTTGCCAAGTGATGATGCGGCAACAGCAATACGAGTATGAAGATGTACATAGCCATTCTGGTATGCAATCAATGCTTCATTCGCATCTTTGAATACCATACCTTCGCCAACAGCACCTTCTCTTTCCAAAGTTAGGTAGTAGTTACCTAAAACCATATCCTGTGAAGGAGTAACAACTGGCTTTCCATCCTTAGGGTTCAGGATGTTCTGAGCAGCAAGCATCAATAGACGTGCTTCTGCCTGTGCTTCAGCAGAAAGTGGTACGTGGACTGCCATCTGGTCACCGTCGAAGTCAGCATTGTAAGCTGTACATACTAGCGGGTGAAGACGGATTGCGCGTCCCTCGACCAATGTTGGCTCGAACGCCTGGATTCCAAGTCTGTGAAGAGTTGGGGCACGGTTCAGCAATACTGGGTGCTCCTTGATTACATCTTCAAGTACATCCCAGACTTCCGGCTGTACGCGCTCGATCTTGCGTTTGGCAGACTTTATGTTATGGGCTAAGCCCTTTTGTACAAGTTCCTTCATGACGAACGGCTTGAATAGCTCAAGAGCCATTTCTTTTGGCAGTCCGCACTGGTACATTTGCAGGTTTGGACCTACGACGATAACCGAACGGCCTGAGTAGTCAACACGCTTACCAAGTAGGTTTTGACGGAAACGACCTTGCTTACCCTTTAGCATATGTGAAAGGGACTTCAATGGACGGTTACCTGGTCCTGTTACCGGACGACCGCGGCGGCCGTTATCGATCAACGCGTCAACAGCTTCCTGTAACATTCGCTTTTCATTCTGGACGATGATGCTAGGAGCACCAAGATCAAGAAGACGCTTAAGACGATTGTTACGGTTAATTACTCGGCGGTACAAGTCGTTCAGATCGGAAGTCGCGAAACGTCCACCGTCAAGCTGTACCATCGGGCGAAGTTCCGGCGGGATGACAGGAAGAACATCAAGGATCATCCATGAAGGCTCATTGCCTGACCCACGGAATGCTTCTACTACCTCAAGGCGCTTGATCGCACGTGTACGACGCTGACCTTGTGCTGTCCTTAATTCTTCTTTCAGCATATCTGCTTCTTTATCAAGGTCAATGTCAGAAAGCAGCTTTTTGATCGCTTCAGCTCCCATGGCGGCCTGGAACTTGTTGCCATATTTTTCGCGGTAAGCACGGTATTCTTTCTCTGACAGCAATTGCTTCTTTTCAAGAGCAGTGTCACCAGTTTCCGTTACCACATACGAAGCAAAGTATATAACTTCTTCAAGCGCGCGCGGAGACATGTCAAGGACTAGTCCCATGCGGCTAGGAATTCCTTTGAAATACCAAATGTGAGAAACAGGAGCTGCAAGCTCAATATGTCCCATTCTTTCACGACGGACTTTTGCACGTGTTACTTCAACACCGCATCGGTCACAGACTACGCCTTTATAGCGAACTCTTTTGTACTTTCCGCAGTGACATTCCCAGTCCTTCGTCGGTCCGAAGATACGCTCACAGAATAAGCCGTCTTTTTCTGGCTTTAAAGTACGATAGTTAATTGTTTCCGGCTTTTTTACCTCACCGAAAGACCATGAACGGATCTTATCTGGTGAAGCGAGGCCAATTTTCATGTACTCAAAATTATTAACATCTATCAAGGGGCCTACCTCCCTTTTAATCTAGGGTTTTACCCTTATGGCCATCCAAAAAGGAACACACGTGGACAATACTGTTATTCAACTGTTTGTACACGTGTGCCAATAGATGGACCTATTCTTTCATTCCTACTTTTTCAGAACCCATTTCTTCTGTTTCAGGAGCAATTGTCAATGTTTCTGCATGCTGCAATTCTTCTTCATCATCAAAATCGCGCATTTCGATTTCTTTTTCATCGCCTGATAGGATCTTGACGTCCATACCAAGACTCTGAAGTTCTTTCATCAATACTTTGAATGATTCCGGAACGCCTGGCTCTGGTACGTTTTCACCTTTTACAATTGCTTCATATGTTTTGACACGTCCAACAACATCATCGGACTTGACAGTTAAGATTTCCTGCAATGTGTAAGCAGCGCCGTATGCTTCAAGCGCCCAAACCTCCATCTCCCCGAAACGCTGTCCGCCGAACTGAGCTTTACCGCCGAGTGGCTGCTGCGTAACAAGTGAGTATGGTCCAGTAGAACGAGCATGAAGCTTATCGTCTACCATGTGAGCAAGCTTGATCATGTACATGACACCGACAGATACACGATTATCGAATGGTTCACCGGTACGTCCATCATATAGGACAGTTTTCGCATCTCGTGCCATACCAGCTTCCTGGATCGTTGACCATACATCTTCCTCACGGGCACCGTCGAATACTGGTGAAGCAACATGGATTCCAAGGTAGCGCGCAGCCATACCAAGGTGGAGCTCAAGAACCTGACCGATATTCATACGTGATGGTACCCCTAGTGGGTTAAGCATGATATCAACTGGTGTTCCGTCCGGTAGGAAAGGCATATCTTCTTCCGGAAGGATTTTAGAGATAACCCCTTTGTTACCGTGGCGTCCTGCCATTTTGTCACCTTCAGAAATCTTACGCTTCTGAACGATGTAAGCACGGACAAGCTGGTTTACACCTGGAGGAAGCTCGTCGCCATCTTCTCGGTTAAACACTTTAACGTCAAGGACAATCCCGCCGCCGCCGTGTGGAACACGCAATGAAGTATCACGGACTTCCCTTGCTTTTTCACCGAAGATTGCGTGCAGGAGACGTTCTTCCGCAGTCAATTCAGTAACCCCTTTAGGTGTTACCTTACCTACTAGAAGATCCCCATCCTTTACTTCAGCACCGACACGGATGATTCCACGCTCGTCAAGGTTTCTTAGTGCGTCTTCCCCTACGTTCGGAATATCGCGTGTGATTTCTTCAGGTCCAAGCTTTGTATCGCGGGACTCTGATTCATATTCTTCTATATGGATCGATGTATAAACATCGTCTTTAACAAGTCGTTCACTCATGATGATGGCATCTTCATAGTTATAGCCATTCCATGTCATGAATCCAACAAGAACGTTACGTCCTAGTGCCAGTTCACCTTTTTCCATTGATGGTCCGTCAGCAAGGATTTCTCCTTTAACTACACGGTCACCAAGGCTTACGATTGGGCGCTGGTTATAACAAGTACCCTGATTGGAACGAATGAACTTAAGCATGCGGTATTTATCAAGGTCACCCTTAACTTCCTGACCGTCTACTTCAGTAACACGGCGAACCCATACTTGACGTGCTTCAACGTGTTCTACAATTCCTTCATGCTTACAGATTACTGCAGCACCGGAATCCTTTGCATTCACGTGCTCCATTCCCGTACCTACGATTGGTGCTTCCGGCTGCATTAACGGAACAGCCTGACGTTGCATGTTCGCACCCATTAGTGCACGGTTGGAGTCATCGTTTTCCAAGAAAGGAATACATGCAGTCGCTGCGGATACAACTTGCTTAGGTGATACGTCCATGTAATCGACGCGGTCACGTTTGACGACTGTGTTTTCACCACGGAAACGAGCTATTACTTCATCATCAATGAAAGAACCATCATCAGCAAGACGAGCATTCGCCTGTGCCACTACATAGTTATCTTCTTCATCAGCTGTTAAGTAATCAAAATGGCTTGTCACTTTACCTGTTTCCGGATCAACGCGACGGTACGGAGTCTCGATGAATCCGAAGCGGTTGACCTTCGCGAAACTTGAAAGTGAGTTGATCAAACCGATGTTTGGACCTTCCGGCGTTTCAATCGGACACATACGTCCGTAGTGGGAATAGTGAACGTCACGCACTTCGAATCCAGCGCGCTCACGTGTAAGACCACCAGGTCCCAACGCAGAAAGACGCCTTTTATGTGTCAATTCAGCCAACGGATTTGTCTGGTCCATGAACTGTGAAAGCTGGGAGCTTCCAAAGAACTCTTTGATGGACGCAATTACCGGGCGGATATTGATTAATTGCTGTGGTGTAATCGTATTTGTGTCCTGAATAGACATTCTTTCACGGACTACACGCTCCATTCTGGACAAACCAATACGGAATTGGTTCTGCAACAGTTCACCAACAGAACGAAGGCGTCTGTTTCCTAAATGGTCGATGTCATCTGTATCGCCAACACCATGCAGCAAGTTAAAGAAGTAGCTGATGGATGAAATGATATCAGCAGGCGTGATGTTTTTGATTGGTTCAGGGACATACGCGTTTCCTAAAACATTAATTTCTTTCTCGCCCTCATCGTTTGGAGCGTAGATTTTAATGCTTTGCAAAGTTACGTCCTCTTCAACCACGCCGCCGTATGGGCTGAAATCCTTGAAACCAACATTTTTCTCCAGTGCAGGGATGATCTTATCAAGAGTTCGGCGGTCTAAAGTGACTCCTTTTTCTGCGATAATTTCTCCTGTTTCCGGATCTACTAATGTTTCTGCAAGCTTTTGCCCGAATAAACGGTTTTTAATATGAAGCTTTTTGTTGATTTTATAACGCCCTACATTTGCAAGGTCATAGCGCTTTGGATCAAAGAATCTTGATACCAGAAGGCTTTTTGCGTTGTCAACTGTAGGCGGTTCGCCAGGACGGAGACGCTCGTAAATTTCAAGAAGCGCTTTTTCCGTACTTTCCGTATTATCTTTTTCAAGAGTATTACGGATATATTCGTTATCACCGATCAGATCAATGATTTCTTGATCAGAACCGAACCCTAATGCACGCAAAAGAACCGTAACAGGGAGCTTCCTCGTACGATCGATCCTTACATATACAACGTCCTTGGCATCTGTTTCATACTCTAACCAGGCGCCACGGTTCGGAATAACGGTCGCAGTGAACCCTTTCTTCCCGTTCTTATCAAGTTTCCCGCTGTAGTATACGCTTGGTGAGCGCACTAACTGGGAAACGATAACCCTCTCGGCACCGTTAATTACAAACGTGCCAGTCTCTGTCATAAGCGGGAAATCGCCCATGAAGACATCCTGGTCCTTTACTTCACCTGTTTCCTTATTCACAAGGCGGACCTTTACTCGCAATGGCGCAGAGTAAGTGACGTCTCTTTCTTTTGATTCTTCCACTGGATATTTCGGTTCGCCAAGACTGTAATCGATAAACTCTAACGATAAGTTACCAGTAAAGTCTTCAATCGGTGAAATGTCCTGGAACATTTCACGGAGGCCCTCATCAAGAAACCACTGATAGGAAGAGGTTTGAATTTCAATCAAATTCGGCAATTCCAAAACTTCACTGATGCGAGCATAACTTCTACGTTGGCGGTGTCGTCCATACTGAACTAGTTGACCTGTCAACTGATTCACCCCTCAAATCAAGCGTTATTATTCATCTATCCCTGTCTTGTCCATGAAGTTTCCCCCATTTCAAAAGACAAAAAGAAAAAGGGTTTTCTCTTAAAAACCACATTTCCTGCAACGAACAATTATTTTGTTAGTTTTCCCTTAATGCCCAAAATTATACAACTTTCGATGAAAATAGCAATTGAAAAGGAAACTAATATATTGGCATTTTATAATATTAACATAGCGGTTTTCTCACGTCAACATTTAACAGATTTGAGAATAAAGTATCCTTTACTTTTCGCCACTATGTCTACTTCGCCAAATAGCTCTTTCATTTTTTCCATCGCGGATGGGGCACCCTGCTTTTTCTGGATGACCACCCAAAGCTCTCCACCTTCAGCTAAATGGTGGAAACTTTGTTCAAAAATATCATGCACAATCTTTTTTCCGGCACGGATCGGCGGGTTCGTAAGGATTGCATCGAATCCTTTTTCCTCCACCCCAGTAAGCCGGTCGCTTTCATAGATTTTCACGTTGTTCACTTTATTTTCAGACGCATTTTCCTCAGAAAGCATAATCGCTCTTTCATTGACATCCACCATGTGGACCATAGCTCCTGGATAAGCCTTAGCAAGTGAAAGTCCAATCGGCCCATAGCCACAACCAACATCAAGAATCAACCCATCAGCTTTATTTAGTTCGAACGTATCGATCAATAGCCTTGACCCAAAATCGACTTCCTTTTTCGAAAAAACTCCACTGTCAACCTTAAAGCGGAAGCTATTCCCCTTCAATTCACTCTGCCATTTCACAGGATTGCTTTCAGTACTGGGTTTGCGGGAGTAGTAATGTTCAGTCAAAATCTCTCACCTCCACGGGGACTCATTTGAAGAATGCGATCGCGGATTGCATTGCTCCTGCGGTATTATAAACTTTTTAAAATTAAAAAGCAAAAAAGAAAAGCGGAAGCGCCTTGATCAGCCCCGACAAGCGCTGGAGGGCCGACCGGTGAAGTCGTTCTTTGACTTCATTGGGCGGACCGAAGCGACTCGAGGGGCTAGGCGCTGTAGCTGGATATTTCTCAAAGTGAAATTTATACCATTCATATCTACTAAGAAAAGCGGAAGCGCCTTGATCAGCCCCGACAAGCGCTGGAGCTAGACATTTCTCGCAGTTAATATTTTATAATTTCATTCACCTATTAAAGATAAAAAGCTAAAAAAAAGCCCGCTTTAGCAGCGAGCTTTTTATTGTAATGTTGATTACTTAACTTCGATGTTAGCTCCAACTTCTTCAAGCTTAGCTTTGATTTCTTCAGCTTCTTCTTTAGAAACGCCTTCTTTAAGAGCTTTAGGAGCGTTGTCAACAACTTCTTTCGCTTCTTTAAGACCAAGACCAGTGATTTCACGTACAACTTTGATAACCTTGATCTTCTGGTCGCCAGCAGATGCAAGAACTACGTCAAATTCAGTTTGTTCTTCAGCAGCAGCTCCAGCAGCTCCACCCATCATTGCAACTGGTGCAGCAGCAGTTACGCCGAATTCTTCTTCGATTGCTTTTACTAGGTCGTTAAGTTCTAAAACAGTCATGCTTTTAACTGCTTCAATGATTTGTTCTTTAGTCATGATTTGTTTCCTCCTAATAGGTTAGTTTTTTATTTTTAAACCGTAAAAATTAACTTACGCGCCTTGTTCTTCCTTCTGTTCTGCAACTGCTTTTGCAGCAAGAGCAAGATTGCGAACTGGTGCTTGAAGTACGCTGAGTAGCATAGAAAGTAGACCTTCGCGAGACGGTAGGTCTGCAAGTGCCTTGATTTCTTCTACTGTAACGATGTTGCCTTCAACTACACCCGCTTTGATTTCAAGCGCTTCATGCTTTTTAGCGAATTCGTTAAGAATCTTCGCTGGTGCAACTACATCTTCAGTACTGAACGCGATTGCGTTAGGACCTGTTAAAGATGTGTTTAAGTCAGCAAGTTCTGCAGCTTCAGCAGCACGGCGTGTCATAGAGTTTTTGTAAACCTTGAATTCTACGCCAGCTTCACGAAGCTCTTTACGAAGTTCAGTTACTTCAGAAACTGTAAGTCCGCGGTAATCAACAACGATTGTTGATTTGCTTTCTTTTAGTTTGCCAGCAATCTCGTCAACGATTTGCTTTTTTACTTCAATAACTTTGCTCATCCTTACACCTCCTGTAGATTTCTGCATTTATACCGATCAAATAAAAACCTCCGCATCTGGACAGACACGGAGGAAGTATACAATAGTAAAATTGTTGCTCTATCGTATGACCTCGGCAGGTTATTAAGCTAAAAGCCCCTGCTGTCTGCGGTACAAATGTTATTTTATTTTCACAACAAGAAGAATTATATCTAATGCTTCTTTAATTGTCAAATACTATTATTTTACAGTTGAAGGATCTACTTTAACGCCAGGTCCCATTGTAGTAGAGATCGTAACGTTCTTCATGTAAGTTCCTTTAGCTGCAGCTGGCTTAACCTTCATCATAGTTTCGAAGATTGTGTTGAAGTTTTCAACAAGCTTTCCGTCTTCGAAAGAAACTTTTCCGATAGGTACGTGGATGTTACCAGACTTATCAACGCGGTATTCTACTTTACCTGCTTTGATTTCGTTAACTGCTTTCGTTACATCGAAAGTAACTGTGCCAGTCTTAGGGTTTGGCATTAAGCCTTTAGGTCCCAATACGCGACCAAGCTTACCAACTTCACCCATCATATCAGGTGTAGCTACGATTACGTCAAAGTCGAACCAGCCTTGTTGGATCTTGTTGATGTATTCTGCATCACCAACATAATCTGCGCCAGCAGCTTCTGCTTCTTTTAACTTTTCGCCTTTAGCGAACACTAGAACACGCTGAGTTTTACCAGTACCGTTTGGAAGCACAACTGCTCCACGGATTTGCTGGTCAGCTTTCTTAGGGTCTACACCCAAACGGAAAGCAGCTTCAACTGTAGCATCAAATTTAACAGTGCTTGTCTTTTTAGCAAGCTCAACTGCTTCAGCAACTGTATACGCTTGAGCGCGATCTACAAGCTTAGCAGCTTCAAGATACTTTTTACCTTTTTTAGCCATTTTTATTTCCTCCTAGAATGTGGTTTTAACGGAATAACCTCCCACTTTGAAAAGCGGCGGCACCTCGCTCAGCCCCGACAGGCACTGGAAGACCAGACAGTAAAGTCGTTCTTTGACTTTATTGGCTGGGCTGAAGTGTCCCGAGGGGCTAGGTGCCAGAGCTAGACACTACGAAAAGCGGCGGCACCTTATTAAGGCACCGGAGCTCAAAAAGCAAAGGCGCTTCATGAGCGCCATATTGGACAGATAAAAGGTTGCGAGTGAAATCCATCAGCTTCGCAACCCCATCAATCCACTGTAGCAGAATTAGTCTTCGATCGTGATACCCATGCTGCGAGCAGTACCTTCAACCATGCGCATTGCTGCTTCAACGCTAGCTGCGTTAAGGTCAGGCATTTTCTGTTCAGCAATTTCACGTACTTTATCACGCTTAACTGTTGCTACTTTATTACGGTTTGGTTCACCAGAACCAGACTGAATTCCAGCTGCTACCTTCAAAAGAACTGCAGCAGGAGGAGTTTTCGTAATAAATGTAAATGAACGGTCTTCAAAAACCGTAATTTCAACAGGAATGATTAGTCCAGCTTGGTCAGCTGTACGAGCGTTAAACTCCTTACAGAATCCCATGATGTTAACACCGGCTTGACCTAGTGCAGGTCCAACTGGTGGTGCCGGATTGGCTTTACCAGCAGGGATTTGCAATTTAACCATCTTAATTACTTTTTTAGCCACGAGACACACCTCCTTAAAGTCCGTGATGTGGTAATAGGGGATTTTCCCCTCCCACTCATCTTAAAAGTCTTTATATGAAATAAAGAACTTGAATATATCTGTCAATCGTCCAAGACATACTGACCTATGAAATATTAACACTTTTTAAAGTTGAATTCAAGTTATTTCAGATTATAATTTTTCAATCTGCGAAAATTCAAGCTCAACCGGAGTGTCCCGGCCGAACATATTGACAAGAACTTTAAGCTTTGCCTTGTCCTTATCGATCTCTTCGATTGTCCCTGTGAAGTTGGCGAACGGCCCTTCACTTACCTGGACAGTTTC
This sequence comes from Mesobacillus boroniphilus, assembly GCF_018424685.1. NCBI lineage: Bacteria > Bacillati > Bacillota > Bacilli > Caryophanales > Bacillaceae > Mesobacillus > Mesobacillus boroniphilus. The sequence continues at coordinate 19,474 of NZ_QTKX01000004.1, read as the reverse complement.
ACCAAGCTCGAAGTTGATATCAACCCTCTTCTCCTCAACTCCCATGCGTTTGAGGATGAACGTTACTTCTTCAGGCAATAACGCGGTTGGTTTTGATCCTGCACCAGCAGAGCCAACGAATCCAGTTACACCTGGTGTGTTCCGGACAACATACCAAGAATCATCTGTCATGACCAATTCTACCAGGACATAGCCCGGGAATGTCTTTCTCTTAACAACTTTCTTTTTACCATTTTTGAAATCTGTTTCTTCTTCTTCAGGGACGATCACCCGGAAGATCTTATCTTGCATGCCCATTGTTTCAACGCGCTTTTCAAGATTTGTCTTGACCTTGTTCTCGTAACCTGAGTAAGTATGCACTACATACCAATTCTTTTCCATCCTAGAGGACTAAATCGTCCGTCCCTCCCCATTTCCAAATGTAAATAGGCATACATTTCGCCCTTACATTGAATGCGATTTTTCAAGCAAATAAAAAACCCGTTATCCGGGCTTTTAAACTTGTCCTGCGTTTATATTTTCCATTATACCATGAGTACGTAGTGGTTATTCAAGAATTAAGCGAATCAATTCAGAAATACCAAGGTCTAACACTGCGAAGAATAGAGCAGCAAAAGCAACTGTAGACAGAACCGTAATCGTGTATCGAGTCAGTTCTTTACGTCTAGGCCAGCTGACCTTTCTCATTTCACGTCCAACTTCACTGAAAAAATTAGTGATGCGCTGCATTTTGTTACCTCCAACTTATCGGGATTCCATATGATGATCTATCTGAAAACCTTATTTCGTTTCCTTATGAACTGTATGGGCACCGCAGTTGTTGCAGTACTTTTTCAGCTCCAGCCGTTCTGTTTGCGTTTGCTTGTTGCTCGTTGTGGAATAATTGCGGGAACCGCATTCCTTACAAGCAAGAGTCACTTTATTATTCATTGACACTTACACCCGCTTTAACAGGCTGATTCCAATCTGATGTCATGAAACCGCCATCTATTATATCTTTAAAAAGATACCATGGCTGATAGCTTGTGTCAATAAGGGCTAAATAGAAAAGCGCAAGCGGCTTGATCAGCCCCGACAAGCGCTGGAGGGCCTGACAGTGAAGTCGTTCTTTGACTTCATTGGCAGGACCGAAGCGTCTCGAGGGGCTAGGCGCTGGAGCTGACCAGTTCTCCAAATGAAAAATTAATATTTTCTAATACCAGATTAAAAGTCAGTTTTGCGGCTATTTTCCGGCAATTCACCTTACACTGACAGCTCTCTCAGCTCAAGATACCTCTCAAGCTTCCGCTTTACACGCTGAAGAGCATTGTCGATTGACTTGACATGGCGATTCAGCTCTTCAGAAATTTCCTGGTAGGATTGTCCGTCCAAATATAATGCGAGCACTTTTCGTTCAAGGTCACTCAGCAGCTCTGACATTTTCACTTCGATCTGGTCAAACTCTTCCTGATTAATAAATAACTCTTCGGGGTCCATCACTTTGGCTCCGGATAAAACATCCATCAGCGTCCTGTCCGATTCCTCATCATAAATCGGCTTGTCCAGGGAAACATAGGAGTTAAGCGGGATGTGTTTCTGCCTTGTGGCCGTCTTGATGGCCGTAATGATCTGACGGGTAATGCATAGTTCTGCAAATGCTTTGAATGATGTCAGCTTGTCCTCCCGGAAGTCACGGATTGCTTTATATAAGCCGATCATTCCTTCCTGCACGATGTCCTCTTTATCTGCTCCGATCAGGAAATATGATCGTGCTTTAGCCCGAACAAAATTCCTGTATTTGTGAATCAGAAAATCAAGTGCATCACTTTCTCCTCTGTGCACCGCTTCTACAATTTCTTCATCTTCCAGCAACAAATAAGCGTCATTTAAACGATTCCCGATGTCAGTACTCATTTCGATCCCCCCGCCCGCACATACAGTTAGAAATATTATACAGCAGGCTTTTTTAAGGCGTCAACAGGTCAATGTTCCCCTCTGCGCCATTTTTCAAAAATTTCTGCCACTTCTTTTGTAAGCGGAATCTTGGCACTTGGCTTTTTTTCCTGGATCACTTTCACGCTTTTTTCTATTTTTTTGCTAATTAAATTTGTTTCGTTAAGCAGCTCCCTTGCTGATTTCCTTAGTGCTCCCTGTCCAAAAATCGCCCATTGCTCGGTATAGTCAGAGGTGGCTACATGGATTTGCGTTTTGCGGTTACTGAGGTCGATCGCCAGCCTTTCAATCCGTTCATCCGCCGTTTCATTTTCTTTTGTAAAAATAACTTCCACCATATAATTCTTATATTTCTTTTGTGTTCCTGATACAAAATGGGCGTCAAAAACAATGATGACGCGATAGCCGGTATACGCCTGGTATTCAGCCATGATTTCAACCAGACGGTCCCTGGCTGCAGAAAGCTCTCTCTTCTTCAAGCTGACCAGCTCCGGCCATGCGCCGATAATGTTGTAGCCGTCAACAAGCAGGATATCCATTCCTATTCCCCTTGCGGATGACGTTTACGGTGAACTTCATACATCAATAGTGCCGCGGCAACTGATGCATTCAAGGAAGTAACATGTCCAACCATTGGAAGGCTTAAAAGAAAATCGCACTTATCCCTGATCAGCCTTCCCATTCCTTTTCCCTCGCTGCCGATCACTAGACCAAGAGGCAGTGTTCCATCCATTTGACGAAAATCCTGTTTTGCCGATGCGTCAGTCCCAGCTATCCAGACACCGCGCTCCTTCAATTCATCGATTGTCTGCGCCATATTCGTGACCCTCGCAACCGGGATATATTCGATTGCACCTGTTGATAGTTTTGCTACTGTAGCCGTCAGTCCAACAGCTCGTCTCTTAGGTATGATGATCCCGTGCGCTCCTGAGGCATCAGCTGTCCTCATGATGGAGCCAAGATTATGGGGATCCTCAATTTCATCGAGGAGCAAAAAGAAAGGCGCCTCATTTTTCTTTTCCGCTGCCGCGAACAAATCATCAATCTCCGCATATTCATAGGCTGCAACCTGGGCGATAACTCCCTGGTGATTGCCATCGGCAAGCTGGTCGATTTTCTTTTTCGGGACGAATTGGACGATGACATTGGCTTCCTTTGCCATCCCGATGACTTGCTGCATCTGACCGCTCTGTGAGCCTTCGGCAATCAGGATTTTGTTAATGTCTCGTTCCGATTTCAAAGCTTCGATTACCGGATTTTTACCAATTATATAATCCTGGTTTTCATTTTGATCCCGAAGTTGATCAGGCTTTTGCCCTGGTTTCTGGTCTCGTCTTGATTCGTGTTTCCTGTCACGTCTTGGTTCATGCTTCTTGTCACGCCTTGCTTCATGTTTTGGGTCCTGGCCTCTGGGTGGCCTGTTCTTTGGTTTTTCGTCCTGCTTTTGCGCCTGATTCCTGGCAGGTTTCAGCTTTTTGTCATCAACTGGTTTTTGCCTATTGTTCTGGTTCTGTTTTTGTTGCTGTTTCTGGCTCATGTGGAATACTTCCTCCCATCTATTCTTCCGCAAGTGCGAATACTGTGGTAATCAGTTCTTCTATCCGTTTCTCATTACCTGCCAGATACAAATAACCGATCAAGGCCTCAAAGGCGGTGCTGTAACGGTATGTTTGGACATCGGTGTTTTTCGGGACAGATCCTGACTTCGCATTCCGGCCTCTTTTTGCAATCGTTATTTCCGATTCAGACAAAGCCTCCATCTCCAGAAGCTTATGCAGGAACTTGGCCTGCGACTTTGCTGATACGTAAGCTGTCGCTTCTTTATGCAGCTTGTTTGGACGGACCTTGCCGCTTTGCAGCAGGTGATGCCGGACATATAGCTCATATACGGCATCACCCATGTAAGCAAGTGCAAGGCTATTCAATTGTTTTTCATCTACTTTTTGTTCGTAATGCAGCATCATTTAGCCTCTTTTCCATCTGATGCCTTGCGGAGTGTCTTCGATGATGATATTCATTTCCTTCAACTGGTCACGGATTTCATCTGCAAGCTGGAAATTTCTATCCTTTCGTGCCTGCGTTCTTTTTTCAATCAAGGCTTCGATCTCTTCATCAAGCAACTCTTCATCTTTAAGCGAAAGACCAAGAACACCGAACAATGTCTCGAATTCATTCATGAATGCATTGATTACTTCCTCGGAGGTGTTTTTCTCCATCAAGTACAGATTAGATAGCTTCGAAAGCTCAAATAGGGTAGATACGCCATTTGCCGTATTGAAGTCATCATCCATATCCTTGATGAACTGATCACGGAGCCCAGCGATTTTATCCAGCCATTCCTGATTGTCATCGGTAAGGTTAGCACTAGCTCCAAGGCGGTGCTTAAGGTTTTGATAAGATGTCTTCAAGCGCTCGAAGGCAGCCTTTGTCTTTTCGAGCAACTCAACGCTGTAATTGATTGGATTCCTGTAATGGACTGACAGCATGAAAAATCTTAACACCTGCGGATCATGCTGTTTGATGATGTCATGAACTGTGACAAAATTGCCAAGTGACTTGGACATCTTTTCATTATCAATATTGATGTATCCATTATGCATCCAGTAGCGGGCAAACGTCTTTCCTGTCAATGCCTCTGACTGGGCGATTTCGTTTTCATGGTGCGGGAAAGCCAAATCCTGTCCGCCAGCATGGATATCGATCGTATCTCCAAGGTATTCGCGTGCCATTGCCGAGCACTCAATGTGCCAGCCTGGACGGCCTTTTCCCCAAGGACTGTCCCAGGAAATCTCGCCTTCTTTTGCCGATTTCCAAAGCACAAAGTCAAGCGCATCTTGTTTCTTTTCCCCAACCTGGATCCTCGCTCCAACCTTCAGCTCTTCAATGGATTGATGTGATAGTTTTCCGTATCCCTTGAACTCCCTAGTACGGTAGTACACATCTCCTCCTGATTCATAGGCAAAGTCTTTTTCAATCAGCGCGCTGATGAATTCGATAATTAAGTCCATTGTTTCCGTTACCCGTGGATGAGCATCGGCTGTTTTGCAGCCAAGTGCGTGGACATCATCAAAATAAGCGTCGATGAAGCGTTGAGCGATTGTCGGTACGTCTACTCCCAGCTCATTTGCAGCTTTGATCAGCTTATCATCCACATCCGTGAAATTTGAAATAAAGCGGACATCATAACCACGGAACTCAAGATAGCGGCGGACCGTATCGAAAACGATGGCCGGACGGGCATTTCCGATGTGAATATAGTTATAGACGGTAGGACCGCAAACATACATTTTCACTTTTCCCTCTTCTAGCGGGATAAACTCTTCCTTGTTCCGAGTGAGTGTATTATAGATTTTAATTCCCATTTTCCATGCCCCTTCCTTGCTTGGCAACTTCCATTTCTTCTTGTAATTTGACAAAATCAAGTTCTCTTTTCAATTTAACCAATTCCATTTCGATTTCTTTGCATCGATCTGCAACAGGATCTGGCAAATCACGGTGATTGAAATCCTTCTTGACTCTTACCCCATCCTGGATGACAATTTTTCCAGGGATGCCAACAACGGTGGAATTCGGAGGTACATCCTTCAGGACAACCGACCCGGCACCTACTTTAGAATTCTCTCCAATCGTAATCGAACCTAAAACCTTCGCCCCAGTGGCAATCAGCGCATTGTCATTAACAGTTGGGTGGCGTTTGCCCTTTTCCTTCCCAGTACCGCCCAGGGTCACTCCCTGGAACACGGTCACATTATCACCAATCTCACACGTTTCACCAATGACGACCCCCATTCCATGGTCGATGAAAAAACGTCTGCCAATCTTGGCTCCCGGATGGATTTCCACCCCGGTAAAAAAGCGGCTGATTTGCGAAATGGCTCTTGCGATAAAATAAAACTTCCGCTTATAGAACGCATGCGCCAAGCGATGGGACCATATCGCATGCAGCCCTGCATAGGTCAAAACCACTTCCAGCGAGCTTCTGGCCGAAGGATCCTGATCAAACACAACTTCTATGTCTTCCTTCATCATCTTAAACATGGTGAAATCCTCCTTCTTTTAAAAATTCACTTTTGTTATTGCTCATTAGTGAGCACCTTTACAGCCGACATTGGGAAATATCCTTACTAATTTGGATTTATGTGACCGTAAAGTGATGTTCCTTCATTTTTCGGTCACATTACCCAACTCGCCTGCCAATACACCATATAAAAAAGCGCCCCTGTCGTATACGACAGAGACGCTTGATATGCGCGGTTCCACTCTGTTTAGGCTACATTAAGCAATAGCCTCAACTTTCACCTGTTAACGGGGGGACCCGCCCGATACTACTCAGGCATCGATTGCCTTTTTGCATTGGGACTCCGAGGCGCATTTCAAAAAATGAGAGGCCTGAACCACTTTCAGCCGATGATGGTTCTCTCTAATAAGCGTCATCCTTCTACTTTTCCTCTTCAACACTTTGTTTATATAGAATTACTCTTACTATATTACATTTTTGAATTTCTGTTAACTAAAACAGCTTAAAAAAGTTATTAGCCCAAAAGCTTCTGGACTCTTTCCTTCACTTTTTCTTTCCCGATCAGTTCCATTGCAAGCATCAGGTCTGGTCCATGTGTTTGCCCTGTGGCAGCCGCACGGATTGGCATGAACAGCTTTTGCCCTTTATGGCCAGTTCCTTTTTGAACTGCCTTGACCGCTGCCTTGATTGCATCCGCCTTGAACTCTTCAAGCTTATCAATTTCTGCAAGGAATGCGTTCAGCACCTCAGGCACCTGCTCGCCTGCAAGGACCTCTTTTGCTTCTTCATCATAGTTTACCTCATCGCGGAAAAATAAATCAGACATCTCAACGATTTCCGCTCCGAAGCTCATTTTATCATGATAGAGGGAAATGAGGCCGCGAACCCAGGCATCCTCTTCCTCTGTACGGTTCTCGCTGACTTTTCCAGCTTTGACAAGGTGAGGCAGCGCTAGCTCGACAACACGATCCAGATCAGCCTTTTTCATATATTGGTTATTCATCCACGCAAGCTTCTGCTGGTCAAAGAGCGCAGGCGATTTTGAAAGTCTTGCCGGATCGAAAATCTCGATAAATTCATCCTTAGAGTAAATCTCTTCTTCACCTGATGGAGACCATCCAAGAAGTGTGATGAAATTGAACAATGCTTCTGGCAAATAACCGAGCTCTTCATACTGCTCGATAAACTGGATGATTGATTCGTCTCGCTTGCTCAGCTTCTTGCGGCTTTCGTTGACGATCAATGTCATATGGCCAAATACCGGCGGCTCCCAGCCAAACGCTTCATAAATCACAAGCTGCTTCGGTGTATTGGAGATGTGGTCATCGCCGCGAAGTACGTGGGAAATCTTCATCAAATGGTCGTCGATGACAACCGCATAGTTATAGGTTGGCGTACCATCTTTCTTAACGATGACATAGTCACCCATCCCATCTGATTCAAAGCTCACGTCGCCTTTTACCATATCATCGAACTTAAGGATCTTGCCTGCAGGCACCTTGAAACGGAGGCTCGGCTGGCGTCCTTCTTTTTCAAACTGCTCCTGCTGTTCTGCTGTAAGGTTTCGGCAGCGTCCTGAATAATGAGGAGTCTCATTGCGTGCAGACTGCTCCTCGCGCTCAGCTTCCAGCTCTTCCTCCGTGCAATAGCACTTATAGGCATGCCCTTTTTCCAGAAGCTCCTGATTGTATTTTTCATATATGTGGTTTCGCTCTGACTGGCGATAAGGTCCATATTCGCCGCCAACATCGACACTCTCATCCCAGTCGATCCCAAGCCATTGAAGGTACTTCAATTGGCTCTGCTCTCCGCCTTCGATATTGCGCTTTTTATCAGTATCTTCAATGCGGATGATGAACTTTCCGCCCCTGTTCCGTGCATATAGATAGTTGAATAGTGCTGTACGGGCATTCCCGATATGTAAATGTCCAGTCGGACTCGGCGCGTAACGCACCCGGATATCTGATGACATAGTGAATCCTCCTCTAATATAGCTGTCCATTATTGTATCATTTTCAAATATAAAAGCGGAAGTGGCTTAAAAAATACTTTATTTGTCCGCCTGCTTCAGCAAAACTGTTGCTTGTGATGCAATGCCTTCTCCTCTTCCTGGGAAACCGAGCTTTTCTGTCGTTGTCGCCTTTACATTCACCTGGTCAGGGGTGCCTTCCAATAATCCCGCAATCCTTTCACGCATGGCTCCAATATGCGGTGCCATTTTAGGTTGTTGGGCGATAATCGTACAGTCTATATTCACAAGCTCGTATCCTTTTTCCTTCACAATCTTCCACACATGTTCAAGTAATTTGGCTGAATCTGCGTCCTTGAATTCAGGGTCAGTATCCGGGAAATGTCTGCCGATGTCTCCTTCGCCAATTGCCCCAAGGCATGCATCAGCTACCGTATGTAAAAGCACATCGGCATCCGAGTGGCCAAGAAGCCCCTTTTCATATGGAATTGTGATTCCGCCAATGATCAGCGGCCTGCCCTCCGTCAGTTGATGTACATCAAAACCTTGTCCAATACGAAACATAGTGAATTACTCCTTTAAAAATCCTGTTTTTTTCTGTATGATAACTCGCTTATTATTGCCTGCCAAACGCATACTGTCTCTAGGTTTGGCCCTTTGATTAAGAATAAAAAAATCACAAACAATTTATCAAACACCGGATTCTTTCCGCTTCCGCAAAATCGCTTCGGCAAAATATAAATCTTCTGGTGTTGTCAGCTTAATATTATCATAGTCCCCTTCAATGATGCTGACCGGATGCGGGATCCGTTCGACAAGACTTGATTCATCTGTACCGATGAATTGTTCTCTCATTGCCTTGTTATGTGCCTCAAGCAATACGGAAACGCGAAAAGCCTGAGGGGTCTGGACTGCCCACAAGCTTGAACGCTCAACTGTTTCGGCTACCATGCTGTTGGCCGCTTTCTTGATTGTATCTTTAACAGGGACAGCCACGATTGATCCGCCATCCTTGCTTGCAGCATCTACAAGATTGCGTATGGTTTCTATTTTGATGAATGGACGAGCAGCATCATGGACTAGCACGATCCCATCCAAGGAATGGACTGCCATCAGTCCGTTATAAACACTGTCCTGGCGTTCCTTGCCGCCAGTGACAAACGAAGAAACCTTATGTATACCGTACTCTTTCAATAAAGACTTGAACTGTTGTTCATCACTCGGGTTGATGGCGAGAATGATGCCAGAGCAATCATCATCTGCTTCAAACACCCTAAGTGTATGAATCAGAATCGGGACGCCTTCCAAAGTCAGCAGCAACTTGTTTTTCCCTGCTCCCATTCTCTTTCCCTGACCCGCAGCTGGAATAATGACCTGATAAGTCATGACGAAAACTCCCATCTATTTTTCTACTCATTCAACATTTCAAGTTGAAAAATCCACAAAATAAAGCAACTAACCTTATTCATACACACTTTTACATATGAACGGGCAGTCGAGTTCCTGCTTCACGCCTTCAAGGAATTCATGAAGGAAGCGGGAATCAACTGCCCATACAGGCTTGGTCCATCCGGGGATGGATCAACTGATTATGCTTTTTTCCAACAGTTTTGGCTTTGCAAAAATCATCCTGCCGGCTGATGTTTGCAACACACTTGTTACGAGCACATCGATACGCTTTCCGATATAATCGCGGCCTTCTTCGACTACGATCATGGTGCCATCATCCAGGTACGCAATGCCCTGGTTATGTTCCTTGCCATCCTTGATTACCTGGATACTCAATTCTTCTCCTGGAAGGACAACTGGTTTTACCGCATTGGCCAGGTCATTAATATTAAGCACAGCAACCTTCTGCAATTCACATACTTTGTTCAGGTTGAAATCATTCGTGACGACAACACCATTTGTCAGCTTTGCCAGCTTCACCAGCTTGCTGTCAACTTCCTGTATGTCTTCAAAATCACCTTCATAAATTTCAACCTTAATCTTAAGTTCCTTTTGTATCCGGTTAAGGATGTCCAATCCGCGGCGTCCGCGATTGCGCTTCAACACGTCAGATGAATCAGCGATATGCTGTAATTCTTCCAGGACAAATTGCGGGATTACGATGGTGCCTTCAAGGAACCCAGTCTGGCAGATATCAGCAACCCTGCCATCAATAATCACACTTGTATCGAGTATCTTCCACTCTCTTGCACGACTTTCTTTTTCCGTCTCTTCTTCAGTGCCTTTTTTCTTCGACTTTGAAAATAAACCAAGCAGTTCATCACGCTTTTTGAAACCTACCTGGAATCCAAGGTAACCAAATAAAAGTGTCAGGAGCGTCGGTGCAACTGTATTCACAACAGGCACCTGGATTGCATTTAGGGCAAATCCAACTAAAAATGCCACCAGCAAACCAAAGAATAGGCCGACACTGCCGAAGAGGACATCAGTAATTGGTGCCTTGATCAGCGACTCTTCAGCCCACTTCACAAAATTGGTCACAGGATCTACGGCCCAAAAAGTAAGAAGATAAAAAATAAGTGCGCCCAAAACAGCAGTAACATAAGGATTATTGATGAGAGTCATGTCTCCCGCGTTCATTAATGATAATAAATCAGGAATTAAGAATATACCAAGCGTTCCCCCAATGATCAGGAAGCAGGCTTGAATGATACGTCTTAACATCCTTTCACCTCCTTTTACTCATTATAAACAACTTCCAAATTTTGAAACCCTAGTAATTAAAACATTTTCTTTAAACATAGCTATTTTAATCATCCAAATGATTATACGATTTTACCATGGCAAAGGTTACGTAATTTGTACAATTAAAATGACAAACAGCAAGATTGCCATAATCTCTATAGGAGTAAATCTCATCTTTAAAGTAGCACCGGGTCATGATAGTGTCAATTAAAAGCAGTCCGCCAATGTCTGGGATTACATTTGACGGTCTGCCATCAGCTGGTCCCTAATGAGTTTGAAGCCTTCTTTGATTTTCCGGGCTCTTACTTCACCAATACCTTCAACGTCATCCAACTCTTCTACGGTTGCTGAAATCATATTCGTGAATTTGCCAAAACGCTTGATCAAGTTTTCGATAATGATCATCGGCAGACGCGGAATCTTATTCAGCATCCGGTATCCTCGAGGACAGATGAATTCATCCATATGCACATATCCCTGATGACCAAGAAGCTTGAGGATGGTAGAATCCTCGATGACTCCGGCCTTCGAAAGCTCCTGGAAACGAGCCATCACATCTTCTGCCTTCACTTCCGATGCTGCTGAATAATCTTTGATGACAAGCAATGCTTCTCTTTCCATTTCAGATAAAAGTTCCTGCATTTGCAGGCGGATCAGCCGCCCTTCCAGTCCGAGCTCGCTCAAATACGTCAAAAGCTCCGTCTTGATTCTCAGTACCATTTCAAAGCGATGGATAACCTGAAGCAAGTCATTATAGGTAACAAGATCCTCAAATTCGAGGATTCCCAGATTGGTAATGCTTTGTTCAAGGACGACTTTATACTTTTCCAGCGTCTGGATTGCCTGGTTCGCCTTAGTCAAGATGACACCGATCTCCTTCAAGGCATAGCGCAGGTGTCCCTGGTACAGGGTAATGACGTTCCTTCGCTGGGATATCGCGATGACTAGTGCCTTTGTCTGCCTCGCCACACGTTCTGCTGTCCTGTGCCTCATCCCTGTTTCGGTAGAAGGTACTCCCGTATCAGGAGCTAACTGGGCGTTGGCGAATAAGATTTTGCTTCCAGTCTCATTTAGGATGATCGCGCCATCCATCTTCGCCAATTCATAGAGATAGCTAGGGCTGAACCTGCAGTTGATTTCAAAGCCGCCATCAACCAGATTTTTAACTTTTTCATTGTATCCAAACACAATCAAACCGCCTGTCTTGGCCCGGAGCACATTATCGATTCCATCCCTTAGGGGCGTACCTGGAGCGATAAATTGAAGGATTTCACCTAACCCTTTTTCTTCAAGCCCTCTATGTTCCAATCCATCAACCTCCCAAGGTGACTTTTAATGCATGGCTGACAGATGATACCCCGATAAGCTCCACTCCCCGTGGTGGAGTCCATCCGCCAAGATTATTCTCCGGTAAAATAATTCTTTCAAAGCCAAGCTTCGCCGCTTCCTGGACGCGTTGTTCGATCCTCGAGACCCTCCTGACTTCTCCGGTCAGGCCCACCTCACCGATAATACAATCGGAGGCGCGGGTCGGTTTATCCCTGAAGCTCGAAGCAATGCTGACCGCCACCGCAAGGTCAATCGCCGGTTCGTCTAGCTTCACTCCGCCGGCAACCTTCAAATAAGCATCCTGGTTAGCCAACAACAACCCAACACGCTTCTCCAGCACCGCCATCAGCAGCGAAACGCGGTTATGGTCGATTCCAGTAGCCATCCGCCTTGGATTCCCAAAACTCGTTGGCGAGATCAGCGCCTGGATTTCAACCAATACAGGCCGCGTTCCTTCCATCGAGGCCACGACCGTTGAACCTGAAGCACCCTGGGATCTTTCCTCTAAAAAAATCTCCGAAGGGTTTGCCACTTCTTCAAGACCTACTTCCTTCATCTCGAAGATACCCATTTCATTCGTCGACCCGAAACGGTTTTTGACGGCACGGAGGATTCTATACGTATGGTGTCTCTCACCTTCAAAATAAAGAACTGTATCAACCATATGCTCCAGCAGCCTTGGTCCGGCGATAGAGCCTTCCTTCGTGACATGGCCGACGATGAAAATCGCAATTCCCTTTGTTTTAGCAATCCTCATTAACTCGGCTGTACATTCCCTTACCTGTGACACACTCCCCGGAGCAGAGGTCACTTCCGGGTGGAAAATGGTTTGAATTGAGTCCACAATGACAAAATCCGGTTTGGTATTTTCAATTGTCAGGCTGATTTCATGAAGATTTGTTTCCGAATAAACGAGCAGGTTTTCCGATGTTACTCCAAGGCGATCTGCGCGCAGCTTTGTTTGCCTCATTGACTCCTCACCTGAAATATAAAGGACTGAATGAGCCTTTTTGGCCAGCTGGTAAGATACCTGAAGCAATAGTGTTGATTTACCGATACCAGGGTCTCCGCCAATCAACACAAGCGATCCCCTGACAACGCCGCCGCCAAGTACGCGGTTCAACTCATTCAAGTCTGTCGTAATCCGCGGCTCGCTGATTGTTTCAATACTGGTGATCGGAGTAGCCTTTGCGGCAACACCCGTATTTCCTGTATTGGCAAAAGCTCCTCTTCTTGTCGAGCCAGTGCTCTCCACTTCCTCGACCATCTTATTCCATTGTCCGCATCCCGGACATTTCCCCATCCATTTGGGAGATTCATAGCCGCATTCCTGGCACATGAATTTCGTTTTTCTTTTCGCCATTTTCTTAGCCTCTCAATAAAAAAAGTTATTATCTTTATAATAAAGCCAATCAAGTAATAATAGAAATGATAGCGACTGAAGTACATATGTGATTTTTTCTTCCGGGGTGTTTTGAGGTTAAGCAACAACAATTTTTACTTGTTCAATTTAATTATGTTCATATTTAGATGCTGTAATTCCAACTATTTAAGAAAGGTTGTTCTGGTGCAATTGAATACATCTTCGAATCCGCATTCAATTGGGTTCTTGCAACAATGAACTTGAGAAACCAACAATGATTATGAAAAGATTTTTTAGAAAAAAGGGGTACACGTATTTTAGTACGTATACCCCTTTTGTTAACATGTTAAGCCATTTTAAGCTTTTGCCGATCCTTCTGGTGTCTTGACGACGAACTCGCCATTTTCTACATCAATGACAACATTTTGCCCAGTGAGGACGGTTCCTTTCAGCAATTCTTCAGACAGCTGGTCTTCGATATGCTTCTGGATTGCCCTGCGCAAAGGACGTGCGCCATATTCTGGATCGTAGCCTTCCTCGGATATTTTCTCTTTTGCCGCTTCTGTCAGCTCAAGCGTGATTTCCTGTTCACTCAAACGCTTCACAAGCTGATCAGACATCAATGTCACGATTTCTTTCAGATGTGGCTTTTCAAGAGCATGGAAGACGATGATCTCATCGATACGGTTCAAGAACTCAGGACGGAACGCCTTTTTCAGCTCTTCCATCACCTTGCCCTTCATATCTTTGTAATCCTGTTCGCCATCCTGGATATTGAAGCCAACATACTTATTCCGTTTTAACGCTTCTGCTCCGACATTGGATGTCAGGATCATAATCGTATTGCGGAAATCGACTGTTCGGCCCTTGGAGTCAGTCAAACGACCATCCTCGAGTACCTGCAGCAAAATGTTGAACACATCCGGATGCGCTTTTTCAATTTCATCCAGCAATATGACGGAATATGGCTTTCTGCGGACCTTCTCAGTCAGCTGGCCGCCTTCATCATATCCAACATAGCCCGGAGGTGAACCAACAAGACGAGATGTCGAATGCTTCTCCATATACTCGGACATATCGACGCGAATCATTGCATCTTCATCTCCAAACATCGACTCTGCCAAAGCTCTTGCCAATTCCGTTTTACCAACACCTGTTGGCCCAAGGAAGATGAATGAACCAATCGGACGTTTCGGATCCTTCAAACCTGCACGCGCACGTCTTACTGCCTTGGAAACCGCCTTAACAGCTTCATCCTGGCCTATGACACGTGAGTGAAGGATTTCCTCCAGGTTCAGCAGTTTATCTGTTTCTGTTTGCGCGAGCTTAGAAACAGGGATATTCGTCCAGCTGGATACCACATGTGCGATATCTTCTACTGTCACCTCACTGTTTTCCTTACCCTGCTTTTCTTTCCATGACTTCTTCGTATTTTCTAGCTGTTCACGAAGACGCTGTTCTGTATCTCTTAATGAAGCAGCCTTTTCAAACTCCTGGCTTTGTACAGAAGCATCCTTTTCCTTGCGTACTTCCTCTAGCTTCACCTCAAGCTCCTTAAGGTTAGGCGGAGTTGTATAGGAACGCAGGCGAACCTTCGAACCAGCTTCATCAATTAGGTCAATCGCTTTATCCGGAAGGAAACGGTCAGAGATGTAACGGTCAGATAATTTCACTGCCGCATCTATTGCCGCATCCGTAATCGATACTCTATGGTGAGCTTCATAGCGGTCACGAAGCCCTTTTAAAATTTGGACTGACTCTTCCGCAGTCGGCTCATCTACAGTAATCGGCTGGAAACGTCGTTCTAGCGCAGCATCCTTTTCAATGTATTTACGGTACTCATCAAGTGTGGTCGCGCCGATACATTGCAGTTCACCACGCGCCAATGAAGGCTTCAGGATATTGGAAGCGTCAATCGCACCCTCT
This sequence comes from Mesobacillus boroniphilus, assembly GCF_018424685.1. Classification (NCBI taxonomy): domain Bacteria; kingdom Bacillati; phylum Bacillota; class Bacilli; order Caryophanales; family Bacillaceae; genus Mesobacillus; species Mesobacillus boroniphilus. Next base: position 4,243 of record NZ_QTKX01000004.1, on the reverse strand, counting down.
GCTCCGCCGGCACCAATCAGTGTATGAAGCTCATCGATGAAAAGAATGATATTTCCGGCCTGGCGGATTTCATCCATGACCTTTTTCAGGCGATCCTCAAATTCACCGCGGTACTTAGTTCCTGCAACAACAGTTCCCATATCAAGAGTCATGACGCGCTTGTCACGAAGGATTTCCGGTACCTCATTATTGACGATTTGCTGTGCCAGTCCTTCAGCAATAGCTGTTTTACCTACACCAGGCTCTCCAATTAATACCGGGTTGTTCTTAGTACGGCGGCTTAACACTTCGATAACACGCTGGATTTCCTTGCTGCGGCCGATGACCGGGTCAAGGCTGCCTTCCCTTGCGATAGCTGTTAAATCTCTTGCAAGGCTATCAAGTGTCGGAGTGTTGGCATTTGCCGCTCCTCCTCCCTGATGTCCGGAAGTTTCATTGCTTCCAAGCAACTGAAGAACCTGCTGTCGGGCCTTGTTGAGACTGACTCCAAGGTTGTTCAGTACTCTTGCAGCCACGCCCTCTCCCTCACGGATTAATCCGAGCAGGATATGTTCAGTTCCAACATAAGAATGGCCCAACTTCCTTGCCTCATCCATTGAAAGCTCGATGACCTTCTTAGCCCTTGGAGTATAGTGGATTGTCTGGGAAGTTTCCTGGCCGCGGCCAATCAGGTTTTCAACTTCCTTCTGGATTTTCTCTGCTCCAAGACCAAGTCCGTAAAGCGCCTTTGCCGCAATGCCCTCACCTTCACGCACAAGGCCAAGTAAGATGTGTTCTGTGCCGATATTGTTATGTCCAAGGCGAATTGCCTCTTCCTGTGCGAGTGCCAATACTTTTTGTGCCCTCTCGGTAAATCGTCCAAACATCATAAGATCATCCTCCTGACTCGTCTTTTGTTTCCATTTTCAAACGTTCTCTTATTAAAGCAGCCCTGCGGATATCCCGTTCATTCGGTCTTAAGGGTCCTCCCGCATATTGCTGTAAAAACCCAGGCTGAGTTAATATCATCAATTCATTCAAAATCGATTTTGAAATATTTTTTATAAAACCCATATCTATTCCAAGCCGTAAATCAGATAGACAGCGGGCGGCTTCCTTCGTTTCGATGATTCTGCTGTTGGCAAGTGTTCCATATGACCGAAACACTCTGTCTTCTAATTGTATGTTCGAAGTCTTAGCTAATGCTTCCCGGGCCGACCTTTCCTGAGATATAATCTGGCTTACGACACTTTTCAAATCATCCACAATGTCCTCTTCCGACTTTCCAAGTGTAATTTGGTTCGAAATTTGAAAAATATTGCCGAGCGCTTCACTGCCCTCGCCGTAAATACCTCTTACCACCAAACCAAGCTGGTTAATCGCCGGGACAATACGGTTCATTTGCTGTGTTAAAACAAGACCAGGCAGGTGCATCATCACCGAAGCCCTTAGGCCGGTGCCTACATTGGTCGGACAGCTGGTCAAATAGCCGAACTTCTCATCAAACGCATAATTAACATATTCCTCGAGCCAGTCATCGATTTCATTGGCAGCCTGTAGAGCTTCACTTAGCTGGAAGCCTGGGAATAAACATTGAATCCTGATGTGGTCTTCCTCATTGATCATGATGCTCACTTCTTCATTGTCAGATAGTAAGACGGCACCATGAACCGAGTTTTCTGCTAGATTCGGACTAATCAAATGCTTCTCGACTAACACCCTTTTCTGCAAAGGTGGAATTTCACCCATTTTAATCATTTCCAACTGACCAAAGGTAGCTGGTGATGTATTATTGGCACGTTCCATAATCGTACCTACTACTACTTCTGCCTCTCCATTGGTGAACAGCGTCGGAAAATTATATTCATCAAGGTTTCTTGCGAAGCGGATGCGAGAGCTAAGGACGATATCTGAATCAGGACCATCATCACTCATCCAGGAGCTGACAGCCTGATTGATAAACTTCTCCAATGACATGGCTACTCCCCTCCCTCTTGACCTGCTGACAATTTCCTTTCAAGTTCCCTGATCTGGTCCCGCGTCTCAGCAGCTTTCTCAAATTCCTCTGCTGAAATCAGGTTCTTCAAATTTTGCTTAAGCTGATCGATTGTTTTCCTTAAATGAAGGTCGCTGCCAATTCTTTTAGGGATTTTCCCATTATGCATGGAATTACCACTATGGAGTCTCCTTACAATCGGGGTCAACTGTTCGCGAAAAGCATCATAGCAAGTCGCACAGCCAAACCTCCCTACTTTCACAAACTGTGGAAACGTCATCGAACATTGCGGGCACTTGGCAACTTGCTCAGCGTCAAAGGCTTCCTTTTTCTGTTCCGTAAAAGCAGGTTCCATATTCAACAATCCGGCAAGCAGGTTATTGATCGAAAAAACAGGGCTGTTGTTCATCATAAACAGTTCGCCTTTTTCTTGTGCGCATATCTCACACAAGTGCAGTTCCGTTTTTTCTCCATTTGAATAATTCGTGAAGTGCAGCGTTGCCGGCCTTTGATTACACTCTTGGCAGATCATGCCCTCACCTCTTTATCTGCTTTGATATTATTTATATTTCAATGCCATCAGCATTGCCTTCAACATTCTCGCACGCAGTTCATCACGCTGTGGAAGCTCAATATACAGGACGGACCTGTCGAGCACACTCAGCATGATTTTTGCTTCGCGGTCAGTCACTACCTCTTCCTCAACAAGACGGAGAATGACATGCTCAGCGCTGCTTTGCGAAATTCGTGTCTGAATCAAAGACAGTAAATCATCAATCAAATGTGCATGATCATAAGCCTGGACTTTGATGATACGGATGTAGCCGCCGCCGCCCCGTTTACTCTCAACAAGATAGCCCCTTTCAATCGTGAACCTTGTATTGATGACATAATTGATCTGGGACGGCACGCACTGAAATTTATCGGCGATTTCACTTCGCTTGATTTCAACGATTTCCTTATCGCTCATTTCCAAAACCTGCTTAAGGTAATGTTCTATGATGTCCGATATATTCCTCACTAAACCTCCCCCAATCTGACTTTGACTATATTTGACGTTAATTATACAAAAAAATTTTTCCCGTTGCAATGAAAGCATCCTGAATTATATTCGTCAAAATTATGTATGCCAAAACATGACAATAAGGGGTGTGTTGGTTATTATACCCATTTTGTAACATGTGGAAACTTGTATCTGGAAACATCGATGAAAAATTTGTTCTGGACAAGCTTTTATACGAAGGAGTCAGTGCCTAATTGGATAGATCGGCAATGTGACCAGCAATATTATCTATAGTACATAAGCCTTCTCACAAAACTGCTACATAAGAAAAAGGCTGGTATATTATTTTCTGAGGAACTCACTTGTGCCTGTATAAGTGCTATCTACTAACTAAATAAATTGCCAAAAAATATAATGATAGCTAAAAATGCAGATAATCCTAAAGTCATGATGACTGTCGAAAAACTTCTAGCCATACCCTTCCAATCTTCCATAGCTGACATCCCTATAAGCCCTATTACAAAAGTCAGCAAGGTTGCATATAAAAGCAGAACGAATGGTTGTATGCCTAATATCGTGTAATTAATAGGCCCTGTGGAGGAAACTATAAAAAATAGTAAAATCCAGATTGTAGAAAAGATGAATGACCAAAAATTAAATTGCTTATTCATTTTTTCCTCCTATTAGCCCTTCTGCTAAAAAATTGCATGTTTCTTACAATAAGAAAAATTATCTGTGTACAATTCGTTAAGTAGTTCAAATCCACCATTTTACTCTTTCATATCATCTGTTATCCCAATCACTCTTTAAAAAACTAAAAGTAATTAGTCCATCATAATGATTGTAGAATAAATGGGAAGATCAGAAATGTCTGGTTGTTAAATAAATTCCACAAAAAATGCGTTAATCCTTCTTGGATCAACGCACCAGGAGTTTAGGGGCAACAAGCAACTACTTATCCGAACTTAAATCAGGTTCTGACAGCTTTTCTTTCTTTTCCACCAGGCTTATCTGGAGCAGCCATTGCCTCTTCTTGAGTGCTACTTATAGTTTCCTTTTCCTTGCCCTTTCTCGCTTGCATTTGCTCTATCGACTTTTACAAACAAAAAAAGAACAGCCATTACAGCTGTTCTTTTGTGTGCCCGGCGGCGTCCTACTCTCACAGGGGGAAACCCCCAACTACCATCGGCGCTGAGAAGCTTAACTTCCGTGTTCGGTATGGGAACGGGTGTGACCTTCTCGCCATCGCCACCAGACTATTTGGT